>JAUWSD010000125.1 GCA_030610225.1 Chloroflexota bacterium | reverse complement strand
CACATTATGAGCGTCCTTCGAAAAGAATGGAATGCGGCTGATTGAATTTAGGAATTCAAGGAGAGAATATGACACCAAAGAGGTTCAAATCTGGGTTCAAGCAAACCATCTATGGCGAAATTAAATTATACGCAGGCTCCGGTAACCCGGAATTAGCTGACAAGATCGCAGAATATCTTGATCAAGAGCTTTCAGGGAGGGATATTGAAGAATATCCTAATGAGAATTTATTGGCAAGGCTGCATGATAGCGCCAGAGGGCAGGATGTTTATATGATCCAATCTACAAGCAGACCTGTGCATAAGAATTTGATGGAATTATTGATCATGCTTCAGACATTGAAATTGGATTCAGCTGGACGTATCACTGCAGTGATACCTTATATGGCATATGCACGTTCTGATAAAAAAGATCAGCCGCGTGTGCCGATCACAGCACGTCTGGTGGCGGATATGATCGAAGTCGCAGGTGCAGATCGTTATATGACCCTTGATCTTCATGCAGGGCAGATACAAGGATTCTTTTCAATCCCCGGTGATGTCCTGACCGCTTTTCATATTTTGACCGATTACATCACTCCAAAAATGGCAGATATGGTCGACCCAACTGTGGTGACAGTTGATCTTGGATTCGCTAAAAGAGGGCGAAACCTTGCTGAGAAATTGAATGTTCCTCTGGCGATGATCGAAAAAAGGCGGGGAAGAGTAAATAGATCTACTGAGGCATTGAATCTGGTTGGAGAGGTAAAAGGTAGAGATGTATTATTAACCGATGATGAAGTTGATACAGCCGGATCAGTTGAAGAAGCGGTCTATCTCTTGAAAGAATCAGGAGCAAAAGATATCTACCTGGTCTTTGTCCATCCAGTGCTCTCAAAACCTGCAGTAGACAGGCTGGCAGCGCTTCCTATCAAAGAGATCATCACGACAGATACGGTTCCGATATCTAAAGAAGATAAGGAAAAATTGGGTGATAAACTCACGATCTGTTCTATCGCACCATTATTGGGAGAAGTGATCCTGAGAGCGCATGAGGGTCGCAGTGTTGGTGAGATGTTCAATGAGTAAATAGATGCCAGAACTTCCAGAGGTTGAAACTATTGTCAGAGCATTAAGAGATGGGGGCAGGGGGGGAGATTCGATTCTGGGAAAAAAGATTGTCAATGCAAAAGTGTTCTGGAATAAAACAATTGAAGAAACTGGCCCCAGAATATTTACAAAGAAGATAGTTGGACAAAAGATCAAAAATATTTCCAGGCGGGGTAAGTATATCCACATCCATTTAGATAATGACCATCTCTTTTTTCATCTGCGAATGAGCGGGGATATTGTGATAGAAGATGAGGAAATCCCCGTCCATAAACATGTCCGCATAAATTTGAGTTTGGATGATAAACGAAAAATATCTTTCTATAATCCGCGGAAATTTGGACGGGTGTGGCTGGTTGATGATCCAGATAGAGTGGTTGGGAAATTAGGGATTGAACTCTTTGATAAATCTCTGGATAAGAAACTGCTGCATCAGATGTTAAATACCCGGAAAAGGCAGCTAAAGCCATTATTGATGGACCAAACTTTCATTTCAGGTTTGGGCAATATCTATACCGATGAAGCACTGCATATGTCCAAACTTCACCCATTATCAATTTCAGATCAAATCAATATGAAAGAATCTAGTGTATTGTTAAATTCCATCAGATCTGTTTTGGAAACAGGCATTAAAACCAATGGTGCCAGTTTTGACTGGATGTATAAGGGCGGTGAATTCCAGAATCAGTTCAGGGTATTTCAAAGAAAAGGTGAAGAATGTCCTGTTTGTGGTACTGAGATAAGAAAGATGGTTGTTGGTCAAAGAGGTACACATATTTGTCCAAACTGCCAGCAATTACAGGAGTTATAGATGGATACACTTACGATTATCTTCGTGTTGATGACGGCAATCTTGTTTGGTTATGGTGGATATGTGCTGGGGAATTATTATCCTCTTATCAAGCGTGAGAAAAAAGACAGCAATATATTGCTGGTTGAGCATGAAATCGAAGGGGAAGAAACGAATGAGAATGAAGAAGGTGTATCAGCAAAAGAATCTGAACCTGCTCACGAAGTAATAAAACGGGTAATCCCACAAATGATGGACCCGGAAGATACTATCCAGGTCTGGTACGACGTGAAGAACAGAAAGATAGTTCCAGAGGTGAAAGGTCAGCTGCTGGACCTTGATGGTGATATAGAAGAAGAGGAAAAGCAGAAGTTGACATGGTTATTGGTTGACCTGCAGGAAAGAGTTGGGTTGGTGAGCGATGTAAAAAAGCAGATCAGCGAGGCTCAGGGATCAGATGATAAAGAGGTTGAAGCATCTGAAGTGAATTTTAATCCGATCAAATCTTTTGTGAACTATATTCAAGCTGATGTTCCAAAGATCGAGGAAAAGACTGATAGCATTCCAGAACAAATTAACAATATCCTTCAAGGTCAAATTGATGGGACTAAGATGAAAGAAAAAGGGATCTCAGTTGTGGAGTTGCCCGGTAAGGGATTAGTGTTCATGGTCGGGATAGATTTATATGAAGATATTGAGAAGATTCCAAATAAGAATATTCAGAAGGTGATCAAGAAAGCTGTCAAGACCTGGGAAGAGGAGTATAAGCTGAAAGATTAATTTCCTATTGAGTCTTTCAGAACCATATCAATCTCACTTAGAGCCTTTTTGAACTACATCAATATCCCATTTCCCTTTTTCATTTTTAATTAAATATCCTGAGCGGACCCGAGTATCGTGCTGGAATACCAGGAGAGCGCCAGTTTGATATGAATAAACCTTAATCGCAGTCTTGGACTTGATATTTTCCTGCGGTTCCAGATCATATGCCGGTACCCATGCTTCACGGGTGAAATTAACAGCGTAGGAGGCCAGATCAGCGAGAAAGATCACAGGATGGTCCTTCCCCTCGATTATCACGATTTGATGTGCCCGTGAATGACCCGGCATAACTTTCACACGCACATTTTCTGTTATTTGAGCGTCACCGTGAAGAAAATTAAGTCTTCCTGCTTCCCAGACAGCCTGGATATTATCCTTGTTATAAGTGTGTTTTGTTCTGGATGAGGGGTTCATCAGATCGGCCCATTCAATTCGCTGAACGAAATAATCAGCATTTGGAAATTGGGGGATCAAGCCATCATCTGATCTAAGCGTATTACCTCCGCAGTGGTCGCTGTGCAGATGGGTGTTAATGACTATTTCAATATCATCAGGTTCATATCCATGTTTTTTCAAATTATCCAACATGCTGCCTTCAGGATATTCCAGGTTCCAGTTAGAGGTCTCTTTCTGGCTGAGCTTTGCGCCTAGACCGGTATCGATCAGAATGGGCTTCCCTTCATCAATAACCAGCAGACTGTTCAAGTCCATTGGTATCAGGTTGCGGGAATTTTCTGTCTGGTATTTTTCCCACAGGGATTTTGGCACAAGTCCGAAAGCACCTGCCGGATATACCCAAACGCGCCCTGTTGGTATGATGAAATATTGCATAAAGACCTGACTTATCGTTTTCTCTTTCTTTTTCTTTTACCAGTAGTGCGTGGAGCAGCTCCAGATTGCTGACCAGATTCAGGTAATTCACCTTTCTGACCTGATTTAATCTCAGGCACGATCGTTTGTGCCTGCTGCTGCATGGTCTTTTGATCTGGCCTGAAAGTGAACATGCGCGTTACGACTGATGTGCGCATATCCTGGAATAACTGCTGGAAATATTCAGTTGCGCGTAATTTATACTGTGCAAGAGGGTCCCGTTGCGCATAGGCTTCCAAGCCAATTGAGATACGTAGTGCTTCCATTTGAGTAAGGTATTCGATCCAAAGCTCTGAGATGACACGCATGATAACTCTGCGGTAGGTTTCTGTCACACCCTGCTGTCCAAGAGCACTGATGACCGTTTTCTTTTCTTCCTGGGAGAGTTCACTGATCACTGAATCCGACATTTTTGCTGTCTGAGATTCTCCCAACTCGGCTTTTATAATAGCTTGGACCTTGTCATCAAATTGAGAGATCTTCCTGTCTTTGAACTGATCAAAGACAACCGAACCCCAAACATTCTTCAATACCTCCTGCGCTTTATCCAAATGTGTGAGGATATTTGATGAAAGTTCCTCGCTGTCTGATATATTCATCAATCCTGCGGCATGGTAGATATATGTGAGGCGTGTGGTTCTTCTTCGAACCTGTTTATGTGTGCGTTTGTCAAAGGCTGTCACTTCTCTTCTTGGCAGCATCATCAGGAACTGGACCAGGGCAGCATCATTTGCAGGGCCTTCCAGTTTATTCAAGGTTGGTTTGATATCTTTTGCCAATTGACCATCAGAGCCAAGTAATCGCGCCTTCCGATCATTGAAGACCTTGCTGATACTGGACAATATTTCATTGCTGATATCATCCCAACTTTGAGTAGCGATGTCGTTTGGTATCAGCCCAAGAGATTCTTTCAGGCGTCTTTCAACAGCTCCGATTAT
>JAUWSD010000204.1 GCA_030610225.1 Chloroflexota bacterium | reverse complement strand
CTGTGAAATAACTTTTCACTCTATATGAACTTGCATTCATTCCCAAAACATACTTTCTCTCATTTAAGAAATGCGCGGGGATCTCACACCTGCTGATATAACGCCCATTCTTTCGGACACCATATTTTTCGTAGTTTTCAGCCATATCAGTATCAAAAGCTGTAAACACATAGGCACCCTGGCTGGTCTGCAAATAAATACCGACCCGCAGCCCTTGGATATCTTTTTCAATTTCATATTCAACTTCTACTGTTAGAGCTTCGGCTGAACGGGCCACATCCACAATTCTGCCTTCTTTATCTTTTATTCTGATAGCCAATGGCTTGAAAGGTGCAGCCGATTCGGGGATCTCATCCTCTGTCCAGATGCGCTCCCCTGCTTGAGACAGGCGGGAGGACATATAGAAATCTACTGCTTCCTGTGTGGGGGCCCGATGGACGATCTTTCCATGGTCAAGGACTATTGCCTCGTCGGTCAATCTCAAAATTGCTGACATGTCATGGCTGACGAATAAAACAGTTCGTCCTTCCTTAGACACTTCATCCATTTTCCCCAGACATTTGCGCTGGAACTCAGCATCACCAACTGCCAAAACCTCGTCAACTATGAGGATCTCCGGCTCAAGGTGAGCTGCAACAGAAAACGCCAGGCGCAAATACATCCCGCTGGAATATCTTTTTACTGGTGTATCAATAAATTTGCTGACTCCGGAAAATTCAACGATCTCATCAAATTTTCTCTCGATATCGCTGCGCTTCATACCCAAAACAGCACCATTCAGGAAAATGTTTTCCCTGCCAGTAAGCTCAGGATGAAAACCTGTTCCAACTTCAAGTAGTGAACCGATCCTGCCATTCACAACTGCGTATCCTTCTGTAGGCTCAGTGACCCTGGAGAGCACCTTCAGTAAGGTTGATTTTCCGGCGCCGTTGCGTCCAATAACTCCGAGCACCTGTCCTTTCTTTACTTCAAATGAAATGTCTTTCAGTGCCCAGAAAGTTTCGTATTTACGCTTCCACTCGCCTTTTATCACTCTCTTTGGCCAATTTCCGATATCAACGAGCTTGTCCCGCAGTGTCGGAGATCTATTTACTTCAGCGCCAATGCGGTACTGTTTTCCAATATTTTCAACTATGAATGCATAATCGCTCATAAGTCTCACCTACACCATATCCGCAAATGTGCGTTCCATGCGTCTGAAATAGAATAAACCGCTGACCAGTAAAAAGGCCGAGACCGCAGCTGAAATTCCCAGCACTTCTCCACTTGGGGGTGCTGTTCCTAAGAGAGCGGCTCGAATTCCTTCTATCACTCCAACCATTGGGTTCAAATAATATATAAAATGAAATTGCTGTGGGATCGATGAGAGATATTTTTCTGTGATCTCACTGAGAGGGAAAGCGACCGGTGTGATCAGCATCCAGATCTGGGTCAGGAATGGGAGGAAATATCCAACATCGCGGTAATGCAGGTTCCAGGCAGAGAGCCACAAACCAACACCTAAGGCAGCGGTCAGCACTAAAATCAAGTATAGAGGTATATACAAAGCAGTAATTGTTATCGGGAAGTTGAAATATATCATCATCCCGATCAGGACCACAAATGCGATCGCAAAATCAACCAACCCGCTGAGAATTGATGAGAATGGGATCAACATGCGCGGGAAATAAACCTTGGTGATCATGCTCTTATTTGAAACCAGCGATTTGCTCGCATCCTGAAGTGCCTTTGAGAAAAGGTTCCAGGGCAACAGGGCAGCAAATGCAAAAAGCTCAGGCGGTACTTCACCAGTGGATATGTTACCAATCCTATTGAACAGGAATGTGAACACAACCATCTGCATCAATGGCTGGATCACGGCCCATCCAGCACCAAGAACTGTTTGCTTATACCTTACTTTAATGTCGCGCCAGGTCAGGAAATATGCTAATCCCCGGAAGCGCCACAGGTCTTTCAGGTTCAGCCCGGACCAGCCCTTGCTCGGTTTAATCAGCACGGCATCCTGCCCGATCTCTTCACTGATCTTTACGATTTCTTTATTCTCTGCCATATTTATTTAATTTTGTCCCGGTTCGCAAGGAACCATTCGATCGGGTTCCGCAGCCCATCTTCAAATTTCATCTGGGCTGTGAACCCGAATTTTTCTTTCGCACGGCTGACATCCAGCATGCGGCGGGGTTGTCCATTTGGTTTACTTGTATCCCAGACAACTTGGCCCTCAAACTTGGTCAGTCGCCCGATCAGTTCTGCCAGATCTTTGATACTGATCTCCGCCCCAGCACCCAAGTTGACAGGCTCACCTTCGTGATATTTCTCGGCAGCCATCAAAATGCCTTCAGCGGCATCACCAGCATAGAAGAATTCACGAGTTGGTGATCCATCGCCCCACAACACAACTTCTTTGTCTCCACGCTCCTGTGCTTCAACGAATTTCCGGATCAGAGCTGGAATTACATGCGATGTCTTCAGGTTGAAATTATCCCTGGGGCCATACAGGTTTACAGGAAGAAGATAGATCGCGTTGAAACCATACTGCTCTCGATATGCCTGCGCCTGTACTAACAGCATTT
>JAUWSD010000054.1 GCA_030610225.1 Chloroflexota bacterium | reverse complement strand
GATTTGCTGCAGTTAGTGTTCCACCGTGAGCTTGAACGAATCTTTTTGAGATCGTCAACCCTAAACCTGTCCCACCATATTCTCTTGAGCGGGAGGAATCTGCCCGATAGAATCGGTTGAATACATGCGGTAGAGATTCTTCGGGAATTCCAGGACCATTATCAATGATTTTCATGACCACATTATCAGTTGTCTTCTCCAGTAATATCTTTATCTCACCATCTTCAGGTGTGAATCTGATCGCATTCTGAATCAGGTTGTTCAAGACTTGCTGGAATCTATAAATATCGATTGGGATGAGAGGAATATCTTCATCTTTTTCAAATGAGAATTTGATCTTCTTCTTTTCTGTCTGAGCTTGCGCTGCTTCGACAGAACCTTTGATAATTGCTGAAATATCAGTGTCTTCAAGGTCCAGTGTCAGTTCGTCTTCATCTGTTTGAGCCAATGTGCGGAGATCATCAACCAATTTAGCCAGCATATTATTTTGCTCCAGGATCATAGACAGGTTTTCCTGATCCAGCGGGTAGATGCCATCCTGAATAGCCTCCAAATTAGCTCGCTGGACAGCTAGAGGAGTTCGAAGCTCGTGAGCAATATCTGAGGTCATTGCGGTTCGACTTTCACGGTAATGCTGGATAGATTCCGCTAGATTATTAAATGTGTCACCCAGACTTTTTAGCTCATGGCTGCCTGAGATCTGTACTCTTTGACTATAATCACCTTCTGCCATTTTTGAAGCTGCCTGGTCAAGTAAATTAATTGGTTTAGTAAGGAAATACCCGAAAATAAGAGCAAAAACGAGAGCAATAGTGCCTACAAATCCAAATGAGATAAAAGTGGCTTGACGTATTCGGGCACCTAACTCATCTATATAATATTCCTGATTTGGAAATAAAGAACCTTGTGGAATTAAATATGCGACAGTTTCACCCTTCACTACCAGGGGGATCGCCAATTCCAGAAGGTCTGTGTCAATATTTTCAAAATTTAGAAATTCTTGACCAAAAATGATATTCCCATCTGTATCAGCAATAGCAAAATTATCTTTTGATGGATTATTTGGATTTCCTTGGCCCTGACCGCTCATTTCCCACGGCATCCCACCTTGCTGTGGTCTCGGAAATTCTGAACCAGATTTTTCAATATATGAATCAAGGCCAACCCATGATCCATAGGTGGAATAATAGTTTTCCAAGGCGTCAGCCAATTTGTCCGCACCGGAGAAACCACCTCTTTCAGCAAATGAGGTTATCTCGTTGATCGTGCTTCTCTGGATCAAGAAGCCAACACTAATTAACGTGATCAGGATAATTGCTGTGAAGGCGATAAATAATCTTAATCTCATGATCAGTTCTCTTTTGAAAATTTATAACCAACACCAAAAACCGTTTCGATATATTTGGGGTCTTTGGGGTCAACTTCGACCTTGGATCTCAAATTTTTGATATGAGCATCTATTGTGCGTTCATATCCTTCAAAGACCGGTCCATCCTGAACTGACTCAAGTAACTGCATTCTGCTGAACACTCTTCCTGGAGCTTCTGCCAATGTGGTTAAAATTTTGAATTCAGTAGGAGTGAGATCAATCTCTTCATCATCCCTGGTAACAGAATGACCATTCAGGTCAATATTTAGATTTGAAATGTTGATAATTTCCTGAGGTGAGGGTGTTTTTCCAGCTCTTCGCAGAACCGCTCGCACTCTGGCAACTACTTCTCTGGGGGAGTATGGTTTGGTGATGTAATCATCTGCGCCGATTTCAAGACCGATCAGACGGTCTGTTTCTTCTACTCTTGCAGTAACCATGATAATGGGAGTGTCAGCTTTTTTCTGTATTGCTTTGGCGACATCAAGCCCATTCATGCCGGGTAAATTGAGGTCAAGAAGCACCAGGTCCGGCCTGGTATTTTCCCAGGTTTGCAGTCCCGTATCACCACGGAAAGAGGTTATTACTTCATACTCGCTCGATTCGAGGTATGACCTCAACACTTTTACCAATTCTGGTTCATCTTCAATTATCAGTATTTTTTGCATATTCATGATTATAACAATATTTATTTGATAGTTTGATAAAAAATCCTGGCATCAGGGCAGATGCCAGGATATTGATCATGTTCTTTCAGAATGGAGAGAACTAATTATCCTGAGTGAACATGCAACCACCACGGTCACCTTTTGCTTGCCCAAAATTTCCTGGGCTTCTGGTTCTGCCATCTGGATTAAACTGACCAGCATTTTCAGGAATTAATCCTTCTTCTACTGCCTGGTCAAATGCCGCTTGTCGAGCAGTTTCGAAAATATCTGTAACTTCTTCTGCTGTGAAGCCAAGTTCGTCACCGATCTCAATAAATGTCATACCATCTTCGTGATAAGCATTTAGTTCATCTACTGTGATGCCCAAGCCTTCTACGAGAGCTGCACTTTGGTACTCATGCATTGGAGATAATTCACCATGCTTACCAAAGGTTCTGAAGTCACCGAAGTTACTTCTCATGCCAGGGTCCTTCATTCCTGGGCCAAAGCCTTGACCAAAACCTTCCGGGATCAAACCTTCTATCTGTGCTTGAGCGAAAATTTCTTCGTGAACTTCTCTCATCAGGTCAGTGATCTCTTCATCTGTGTAGTCAAGGTCCAACAATGCTTCGTGAAGAATGCGCTCTTCCATGAAAGCTGTGACTTCTTCTACTGACAGGCCGGTCTTTTCAGCGATCTTTTCAATTTTGAGGTCGTGCAAAGATCCAAGCTCGCCGTTAAAATGATTAAATCTTCCTTTGCGTCCCATTGGGAAAACTGGAGGAGTTCCTTCTTCTGCAGCTACACTGGGGATAAAAAAGAACCCAACTGCAAGCACTGCTAAAACTGTAAATCCTAATGCTAACTTTTTCATAACTCACCTCTTTTATGAGTAGTTAGTAATAGGATAATCAACAAATGTGAATAAATTGTGAAGAAATTGTTCAGGATTAGCGAATAAAAAAAGGCCTGATCTCTCAGGCCTTTATGTTAATTTATTTTAATCCAGCAGCTAATCTGGTTATCACCATGCGCTGGATCTCGTTGGTACCTTCGTATATCTCAGTAACTTTTGCATCCCGGAAGTAGCGTTCCACTGGATATTCTTTGCTGTACCCCATACCGCCATGGATCTGCACAGCATGATGTGCACAGAACATTGCAGTTTCTGAGGCAAAGAGTTTTGCCATAGATGCTTCTAAGGTAAATCTTCGCCCGGTCTTCTTAAATTCCTCTTTTGCCATTGCTGCATCGTAGGTCAAGCCTCGGGCAGCTTCTATTCTTGTTTTCATATCAGCTAATTTGAATCCAGTGCCCTGGAACTCCACGATCTTCTTGCCGAAGGCTTCCCGGATGTTGGCAAATTCCACACTGGCTTCAAAGGCTGCTTCTGCAATACCAATGGATTGAGCAGCGATCCCGATCCTTCCAGCATCAAGAGTAGTCATCGCGATCTTGAATCCATCGCCTTCTTTACCCAATCTATTTGCTGCAGGTATCCGACAATCCTCAAATATTAATTCGCTGGTGGCAGAGGCCCGGATACCGAGTTTTGGTTCTTTCTTCCCGCGTGAAAAGCCTTTGGTACCTGCTTCAACAAAGAATGCACTGACGCCACGCGCTCCTTTTTCAGCATCTGTCATCATAAAGACCAGCACGATATCAGCAACAGGGCCGCTGGTTACCCAGGACTTCAGCCCATTCAATACATATTCATCACCATCAAGAACAGCTCTGCTGCGCATTGTGGCTGCGTCTGAACCGGACATTGGTTCAGTGAGGGAGTATGCGCCGATCTTCTCCCCTGAGGCGACCGGAGTTACGAACTTCTGTTTCTGTTCTTCTGTACCAAATTTCAGTATTCCATAGCAGTAGAGAGAATTGTTGACTGACATTACTGTCGAGTGAGATGCGTCAGCTTTGGCGATCTCTTTGAGAGCCAGGACATAAGCCATCGTGTCCATCCCAGACCCGCCGTATTCCTCAGGAACTTCGATACCCATAAATCCCATTTTCCCCATCTTTTTAATGTTTTCCAGAGGGAATTCTCCACTCTCATCGAACTCAGTTGCTATTGGGACAATTTCTTTTTGAGCGAAGTCACGTGCAGCTTGCTCTATCATTCGGTGCTCATCAGTGAGAAGATGTGAAAAACTCATTTATACCTCCGGAGATATTATTATTTATGTATTAAAAAAATTATAGCATATCAGGAGTAGTAAATATCATTTGAAGTTTTCAGAAAAGAAGGTCATGTTGGTGTAAAATAGTGAGAACAAATTTTAAAGGAATTATTATGCCGGATAAAATCACAAAAGAAGTTTTTGACCATCTAGTTGACTTGGCAGCGATGGAATTAACTGAAGAAGAGTCTGAATATCTGCTTGCTCAGTTGAATAATCAGCTGTCATCAATAGAAGAATTATCACAGATAGATGTTGATGATTCTGTACAAGCTGCCGCGCATGGAGTTCCATTTTCCCGTGAACTTTCAGCAGGGGTCAGGAAAGATGAGATCAAGAAGTTTCCTTTTCCGGATGATATTTTAAAAGGAGCTCCCCAAACCGAAGAAAGATATTTTATTGTCCCCGGAATTAAGCATGAGGATCTGGATTAATTATGAATATTTGCGACCTGAAAGCCTATGAAATTGCAGCCCTGATCAAGAGCAGGGAATTATCAGCAGTTGAAGTTCTCGAAGCCAATTTGGACCGGATTTCCAATGTGGATGGAAGATCTGGAATGCTTGATGCCGGTGAGATCACCAAAGAAGATGAAGCAACTGTACATGCCTTTATCAGTGTGTCTGAGGAACGCGCCCGAAAACAGGCAGCCGATGTTGATAAGAGAATTGCTGAGGGTGAGCAGGTGGGACCATTGACAGGAGTTCCATTCAGTGTAAAAGACATTTTTGCAGTGAAAGGCACTTTTTCAACGGCAGCATCAAGAATTCTGGCAAATTTTAATGCGCCATATACAGCTACAGCTGTAAAGAAAATGGAAAAGGCTGGGGGAGTGATGCTGGGGAAAGTAAATTTGGACGAATTTACATATGGCTCTTCATCTGAATCTTCAGCATTTCAACCACATCCAAGGAATCCGTGGGACACCTCAAAAGTTACCGGGGGTTCGTCCGGTGGTAGTGCAGCGGCAGTAGCAGCAGGTGAAGGGGCTCTCTCGCTGGGAACTGATACAGGAGGCTCGATCAGACAGCCAGCTGCATTTTGCGGAGTGGTTGGGATGAAACCGACATATGGACGTGTATCCCGATATGGCTTGATCGCTTTTGGATCATCACTCGACTGTCCAGGCCCTGTTTCAAGAGATGTGCGTGATGCAGCATTAATGATGAATGTTATTGCAGGCCCAGATCACAAAGATAATACGACTGCAGTTTTGCCAGTACCGGATTATTTGCATGATCTTGAGGCTGGCGTAAAGGGCATGCGAATTGGACTTTCCTCTGATTATTTCAAGATAACTTATTTTGATCATGAGAAAGGTGAACTTCAGGAGCAGCCGATCCCCGATAGTATTAAGAGGTCGGTTGAAAAGACTGCAGATGCGCTCTCAAATATGGGCGCTGAGATCGTGGAAGATATTCAAATGCCTTACCAGAAATATGGGATTCCGGTTTATTTTGTGATATCCAGAGTCGAGGCAGCCTCCAATCTTCATCGTTTTGATGGAGTCAAGTATGGATACAGATCAGAACAGGTAATAGACAATCTAAAAGATCTCTATAGAAAAACAAGAAATGAAGGATTTGGACAGGAACCAAAATTAAGGATATTGATGGGAATGTATGTAAGCGCTGCTCAATTCAGCGAACAATATTATCAGCAGGCCCTGAGAGTTCGTTCATTGATACGCAGCGATTTTGATACATTGTTCGATGCGAATGGAAAACACCGAGTTGATGCGCTGCTAACTCCAACTACGCCATCCTCTGCATTCCCGGTCGGAGATGTGTACGGGGATTCAGTATTGATGCAGTATGCCGACCAGTTTACAGTCAATGCAAACCACGCTGGGCTCCCTAGCCTAACATTTCCAGCAGGGCTGGATGATAAAAAAATGCCACTGGGTGCTCAGTTGATCGGACCGGATTTCTCAGAAGCAAAGCTGCTGCGCATAGCCAGAGCTTACGAAATCACAACAGATAATGCGGCATGGCGAAGTGAAAAACCACAGGTTTTGAAGAATTTATAAGTAAAAGAGAAGATTATGCCTGAATATGAAGTAGTAATTGGATTAGAGACACATATACAGCTGAACACCAGGAGCAAGATATTCTGTGGATGTAAAGCAGATTCATGGGGAGAAGAGCCAAATACCAATATCTGCCCGGTTTGCAGCGGATTACCGGGCACATTGCCAGTATTGAATAAAGCAGCTGTTGAAAAGGCAGTTTTGCTGGCGAAAGCGATGAATTCAGAGATAAGAGAAGAGTCTTTCTTTGATAGAAAGAATTATTTCTATCCTGATCTGCCAAAGGGGTATCAGATAACTCAATTTGATAAGTCAATAGCTTTTGGTGGGTATATTGATCTGCCAATGGATGGATATGTGCGCAGGATAACGATAGAGAAACTGCACCTTGAAGAAGATGCCGGTAAGACAAAGCATAAAGGTGGAGATTGGATGGTCGATTTCAATCGCTGTGGCGTACCACTGGTTGAAATGGTAACAGCACCTGACCTGCGGACGGCAGATGAAGCGGCAGAGTATCTGATCAGACTTAGACAGCTCCTGAAATGGTTGAATATCTCAGAAGCCAATATGGAGAAAGCCCACCTGCGAGCAGACGCCAATGTTTCTATAAGGATTAAGGGCGAAGATATCCTGAATACTAAAACTGAGATCAAGAATGTGAACTCGATCGAGGCAGTCAGGACAGCTATCAATGTTGAGGCCAAGAGGCAGATCAAAGAGGTGGAAGCTGGAAGAGAGATCAAACCCTGGACATTGGATTGGGATGAAGATACACAGACTGTGAAGAAGATGCGTTCTAAGGAAACTGAAGCAGATTACCGATATTTCAAGGAACCAGATCTGATGCGTGTGCAATTAACGAATGAATGGAAAGAGGAGATCCTGGCAGATTTTCCCAAATTACCTCTTGAGGTAAGAGATGAGTTTATAGAGAAATACAAGCTTCCAAAATATGATGCAGAGATTCTCACATCAGAAAGAAGCTTATCACAGTATTTTAGAGATACTATTGATGCATATGGTTATCAGCCAGAACAAGTAAAAAGAGTATCAAACTGGCTGATGAATGATGCATTGAGAATTATGAAAGAAAAAAGTTTGATAGCAGGAGAATTAAAAATCACTCCAGAATATCTTTTTGAAATTATTAATATGGTCGAAAATCATTTGATTAACACTCCTACTGCAAAATCCCTATTTGAGAAGGTTGAAGAAAGCGGAAGATCACCAAAAGAGATTGTCGAAGAAGAAGGGCTTGCACAGGTCAGTGATGTGAGAGCACTGGAAGAATTAGCTAAGAAACTCGTTGAAGAGAATCCAGAGCAGGTAAAGAAATTCCGTGGAGGAAAAGAGAGCTTGATCGGTTGGTTTGTTGGACAGATCATGCGCCAAACGCAAGGTAAAGCTGATCCGGAAATAGCAAAGAAAGTGTTGTTGGAGCAGCTGGAAGAATAGACAGACACT
>JAUWSD010000213.1 GCA_030610225.1 Chloroflexota bacterium | reverse complement strand
AGAGATCCTGCGCAGCTTGCGAATGATGGATATGATCTGCTAGTGGTTGGAGGAGGGATTCATGGTGCCTGCATCGCCTGGGATGCCACATTACGAGGATTATCAGTTGCGCTTATAGAAAGGGGTGATTTTGGTCAGGAAACCTCGGCAAACAGCTTGAAAACTGTGCACGGTGGACTAAGATATTTACAGGATGCAGATCTCAATCTTGTGCGGATGATGATCCAAGAGAGGGCTTCCTACTTAACTATTGCGCCACATCTGGTGCATCCGCTGCCTTGTCTTACTCCGACCTATTCTCGCTTGATGAAAAGCAGGATGGTAATGGGTATGGCGCTGAAGTTGAATGATCTTGCTGGATATGACCGCAACAGGGTGTCTGATCCAGAGAAATTTATCCCACCAAGCGTGTTGTTCTCGCGACAAGAGTGCCTGGGTGTGTTACCAGGTTTGGCTGATGAAGGAGTGACTGGGGGAGCACTCTGGCACGATGCCCAAATTTATGATACAGAACGCCTGACACTTTCTTTCGTTTTATCCGCAGCAAAATCTGGTGCAGCGGTCTCTAATTATGTCGAAGCGGTTGGGATTCTCAAGGAAGGAAATAATATTCTTGGCATAAAGGCCAGAGATACCCTTTCCGGTGAACAGTTTTATATCAGGGCGAAGGTGGTTGCTAATGCTGCCGGACCGTGGGTGGATAATGTGCTCGAGGATCTGAATCCAGGATCAAGGGAAAAGAAATTCAACCACTCCCTGGCGATTAACATTATCACGCGTAAACTAATTGATGGATATGCAGTTGGAGCTACTAGCTGGCCGAAGAAGAAATCGACGAATGATAAAGATGAGCAGGTATCACATATGCTGTTCATCTCTCCCTGGCGCAACCATTCTTTGATCGGAACCTTCCACTCCCATTATCAAGGTGACCCGGACGATTTCAAATTCACTGAAGAACAGCTGGAAAATATACTTAGCGAGGTGAATTCTGCATATCCAGGGGCAGAATTAAAATTGGAAGACATCACCTTTGTTCATCATGGTTTCTTGCCTGAAATAAATTATTCCAAGGATGGAGAGGTGAAGCTGGTTCGAAAAGGCCGAGTGTTCGATCACCGCCTGGAGGACGGCATCCATGGCTTGATCACAGTGGTGGGGGTGAAATATACAACAGCCCGTAAAGTTGCCGAGAAGGCTGTTGATCTGGTGTTTAAACACCTGGGAAAAGAGCCACCAGGCAGTATGACTCATATCACTCAACTTCATAATGGGCAGATCGAGCGTTTTGATAATTATCTCTCAATGGCAATAGATGAGGATTCATCCCAATTAGCCCCGGTGGCGATCGACCACCTGGTGCGCAGTTACGGCTCAGACTATCCATCCGTGAGAGAGCTAATCACAAATAGAAAAGAACAAGCCCCGTTGGATCAAAATTCAAGACAGGTTATTCGAGCACAGGTTTTTTATGCTTTGAATGAGGAAATGGCGGTTAAATTGTCTGATTTTATTCTACGGCGGAGTGGCTTAGGTTCTATCGGTAGACCTGAGGAAGATAGCCTACAACTAAGCGCTGATGTTATGGCGGTTGAATTGAATTGGGACGAGAATAAAAGAGTCATTGAGATAGACGAAGTTAGGACTGTTTATGACCAGCATGGCCTGGGGGAAAGAATTTGAACTCGTTGATTGGTGTCAGGGAGTAATCTTTATGGAATCAAGTACTGTCGAATCATCTAAGTCGCAACCCGTGGATAAGGAATCATGGCAGCTGCAGATGTTTCGCCGATCACTGAAGAAGCAGCAGAAATTTAAGGCCTTATTGGAAGTTCTGGGAAACATTGATGGTCAGAAATGTCTGCTGATCACTTGTGGTGACAACAATGGTGCCATGAACTGGCATTTTAAAGAGCATGGAGGAGATTGGAGTTGGGCAGATGCTGAACATGAAAGCATTGCTCAGATCAGTGAGGTAACTGGTGACGATGTGGCTCAGATGGACAAAGAAAAACCCAATCTCCCGTTCGGAAAAAACTCATTCGATGTAGTTATGACGATTGATGT
>JAUWSD010000066.1 GCA_030610225.1 Chloroflexota bacterium | reverse complement strand
CAACGGCTGTTATGCATCTTATGATTGGGTAGTTGCAGTTGCAGATGGGTTCATCACTCACTCAGAGATGGGCGCTGTCATCCAGGAAATTGATGGAGATGGATATCCGGAAATTGGTTGGACTATCGTATATATGCATATTTATTATGATGAGCGTGTTGAAGTAGGACAATATGTAAAAGCTGGTGAAAGGATCGGGCATCCATCATGTGAGGGAGGGCTATCAACTGGCACCCACCTTCACATCGCCAGACGGTATAATGGGGAATGGATTTTGGCAGACGGTGATGTGCCATTCGTAATGGACGGTTGGACACCCATCGGAACTGGAAATATTTACGATGGATACTTAAAAAATAACGGCACGATAATCGAAGCTTGTCAATGTTGGGATCCAATAAATACAATTAAAAAATAAATTCATGAAAACAAAACATCAATTATTTACTATTTTAATTTTTGTCATTCTATTATCTGCATGCGGACCTGTGTCCGATCAGGCAAATAATCCATCAACCCCAACTGTTACACTGGTTCCATCAACAGCAACCTTGGAACCAACCCAAGTCCCCACCACCATTACACCCACCATTACACCCACTCCAACTCCAGACCCTAATTTCTATTATCGGGTGCAGTCTGGAGATACAGCCTCAGCGATCGCGAAACGCTTCGATGTGGAATGGGATGATATTATCGGTACCGAAGGTTTATCTGATATTAATTTTCTTGAGCCCGGCATTGGTTTATATATTCCTATAAATATTGATATTCCGGATGAGATGCCAAAACTTATCCCGGATATAGAATTCCTTTATTCACTGACAGCCAAAGATAACAATCTTGATGAAATAGTTGAGAGCTATGACGGCTATTTGAACTCATATACAGAGTGGTTTGTAAACTATGGCACCCTCGCCGGTGTTGACATGGTCAAATACATTTCCAGGGACAATTCGATCAATCCAGAGATCTCTCTGGCCCTCCTCCAATTTTATGGAAACTGGGTTGTAAGCCAAGAGATCGCAGATGAAGTCCTTCTCTATCCTATGGGTTTTGAGGAAGGGCTGCAGAATAACCTATTCAGTCAGCTCGGATTGGCAATCGACAAACTCGTAATTGGATACTACGGCTGGCGTGATGGTTCCTTGACGGAATTAACCTTTTCAGATGGATCAAACATGCGCCTTGACCCGAATTTAAATGCGGGTTCTATTGGAATAATGTATTACTTCAGTCTCGACCATACTAAAATTGAATGGGAAGAGATCATCTATGGTGATGATGGCTACATGGCGCTTTATTATGAGTGGTATGGAAACCCCTGGGAAAATGAGCAGTCCACTGCAAACCATATCCCGTCAGACCTCGAGCAGCCAGAGTTGATCCTGCCTTTCCTACGCAAACAGCGCTGGGCATTCACCGGAGGTCCGCATGGAGCATGGAGAAAAACCAGTCCCTGGGCTGGGTTGGATTTTGCACCTGCTATGGGTGAACCCGGATGCGCAGAAGCTGATTATCAATGGGTGCTGGCATCTGCATCAGGCGTGATCGCCAGAAAATCATTGGGGGTAATAGTTCTGGACCTGGATGGGGATGGAGATGAAAATACAGGTTGGGTGCTGGTATATCTTCACCTCGATGATACAGATCATCTTAAAGTTGGGGATTATGTTGAAGTGACAGATAAAATTGGGAGTCCATCTTGTCTTGGAGGGAGATCGACAGGTATTCACATTCACCTGGCAAGAAAATATAACGGTGAGTGGATGCTGGCAGATGGTCCGGTATCCTTCAATCTTGGGGGGTGGGTTGCCCAAAATGGTGAAGAAGAATATGATGGTTTCTTATTAAGGGGTGAAGATGTCGTGACAGCTTATGAAAATTCCACAGCCATCACGATAATTATCCGCGAACCTGACGATCCCTAAAAACTACCGCCAAAATTGGAAAATTGACCATCCTTCCATCACAAGTTCCCTGCTGATCCCAAACATATACAAGATATTATCTATCAAACCCCAAAAATAATACCGGATGGGTGTATTGGACATAAAAATTGCGAAGATGATCCACATTGTGAACCTTCTGAAAGTATTTAATGCTGTCACTATCTTCTTAGGTAAATAGGGTCTTATGATTCCAAATCCATCCAACGGGGGGAATGGTATCAAATTGAAAAATATTGATGTGATCTGAATGAATAATAGAAAACTAAAAGCAGACCAGAAAAGTCGATTTGTATCATTTAATCCATCTGATCCAAAATAATAATATATCGCCAACAGGAAAAACGCGAACAAAGTTTGCATGATCGGCCCTGCTGCCGAAACAAGACTGCGCGCTCCTTTGCTTCTGATCCTTGAAAAATTGATATATACTGCCCCGCCCGGTAAACCGATCCCTCCCATTGCTAATATCAATATCGGGAACAGGATGCTATTGACCCCATTAGTATATTTTAGGGGGTTCAGCGCCAGATAACCTTTATTCCGTATACTAAGGTCTCCAAAGAAGTATGCTGTAATTGCATGCCCATACTCATGGATACTAACTGATATTACCCAGCTTAATATCACAAATAAAAATACAAAGATCTTGTTTTCTATTAAACCAGTGAGCAATCCCCACCCGAGTCCAGAAGCAAGCGCCACCAAAACATAAAATACAGGGCTGATTAACTTAAAGTTATCTACGAATCCCAATCTGTCTTCATACATGGTTTTATTACCCTCTTCAATTTTTTCATCTTCTCGATAACTTATTTGTCTTCTACGATTTCATACTCCAGATCAATATCCACTACCTTATTAAACATATTCTGCGCCGGGCAGTATCTATCTTTTGAAAGTTGCATCGCTCGCTCAACCGCACTGGGATTAACGTCCCGCCCACGGATCAGGTATTTTATCTTTGCTTTTACCCATACACGGGGGTAATCCTGGGCAGATTCTGTTTCAACCTGAACTTCAAAACTGGAAACATCCTGGCGTTTTTTCTGTAATATAGAAATCACATCCATGCCTGTACAGCCAGCTAATCCAACTGCCAGCAGCTCCATCGGTCTGAATCCGCTTTCACCCTTATCCAAACCTGATGCCAGCTTGACCTCACTGCCAGTATCAGCTGTGCCTGTGAATAATAAACCCTGATTCTTCCATGTTGCTTTTGCTTTCATATTATCCTTCCTTCTAAATTGTCCAAATATTTTTAACGATCTCAAGCATCTGAGAGATCCCTTTTTCAAGAGGTGCTATGTCAATATATTCATGAATTGTATGTACTCCACCGCCCGTTGTCAATCCGACCGTGATAGCTGGATATCCAAAGCTCAGTGGAATGTTCGCATCGGTTGAACCGATCGTACAAACAGGTTCGTCTCCTTGAGCCAACACAGCGTCCCTGGCAATCTTCACCAAAGCATGCTCTTCAGGGATCATCCCTGATGGGCGGTCACCGATCACTTTTCGACTAAATTTAATCCCTTCTCTGTTTTTATCATCCACCGCTTTCTCAACTTTGGCAGCCAGATCTCTCAATTCCCGACTTCCCTCAGAACGCAAATCGATCTCGATTCTTGCTTCCGGTGCAATCGTATTAATAGACGTCCCACCTTCAATAATTCCTACGTTAATAGATGTGCGCGGGATGGAAGGAATTTCAATATCTGTGATACTGGAGATGAATTTTGCGATCTCGTGTATCGCAGATGGTTTTCCATAATCACCCCAGGAATGACCACCTTCTGTATTGACCTTGACTTCATATCTTTTTACGCCTAGACCACGATGATATATCTGTCTGTAAGCTGTGCCTTCCAGGATCAAATATGCATGAGCATCTCCCCCAAACTTTTTCACGATCTCGCGCATACCATTAAGATCTCCCAGCCCTTCCTCACAAACATTTGCTACAAGCCAGATCCCTCCGGGAAATTTGATCTCCTGCTCCTGCATCACCCACAAGAGGCCAAACAGCCCCGCGACTCCTAGAGACTTATCTCCAATACCCGCTCCATAGAGCTTGTTACCATCCTCCCTCAAGCTCAGATCAGTTTCAATTGGGAAGACAGTATCCAGATGCGCTGAGACAACAATGAATTTATCGTCACTCTCTCCAGGGATATACCCATAAACATTTCCAACTGCATCCAAAAGCACATCTGTCAGGCCTTCTTTTTCGAATTGCTCATATACAAAAGTTGCCCTTTCATGCTCATGGAAAGTTGGGGCTGGGACCTGCTGAATTACTTTACAAATGTCTAAAATTCGGTCTGATATTTTCATATAGCTCAGATCTCCCTCATAAATGTCTTCAGCTTTTCAAGACGGGCCAACTGAAGGCCCTCCATCACATCATCTGTATAAAAAGCACCGCTGCCTTCAACTGCAAATGATGCAGCAATATTACCAAATAAAACTGCCTGAAGTGGATCATTTTCCTTCTCCAGTCCAGCAATAAAACCGCCACAAAACACATCCCCTGCTCCAGTGATATCCACCAAGTTAGAGGGGAAGGCAGGCACATGATAACGTTTCTTTGAATCTGTACAATATAATTTCTGACCATCCTCACCACTTTTCACAACTATATAAGAACACCCCATACTCCCAAGCGCTTCCATCATCTCCCATATGTCATCACTTCTTCCTTGAAACAAATTTACCAATTCCCTTTCTGATGGCAAAAATGCCGTCAGCCCTTGAAGTATGGTCGGGATCTCATTATACATAGTTGGCTGCATGTAGCGGTCACCCGGGTCAATAGAAATGAAATTTATATCAGCTCTTCGCATTAAATCGGGAAAGAGTTGATGATTTTGCATATCTAGTGGACAAAGATGGGCTGCATTCGCATATCTTAAATCCTCAGGAAAGTCTTTTTCACTTAATATGAACTGATCATCAACAGAATTTTGATCGCTTCCATAACTCTCGACTTGATATCCAAGTAAAGACACCGGGAACTCTTCACCAGTTTTCGAGAAAAAGGAAATTGGCGATTCTGAATAACTTGTTCTCAGGTCAGAGTATGCGGTGAAGGTTCTGTGTTCCAGATAACTATCCACCCTGTTTACCCCCCCAATATTAAACCCATGGTCAATTACCTTTTCCAGACTTTCTTCCGGAAAATTTGAACCGATTTTACTTATCAATCCAATATCATGATGCCCCTCACTCCACAAAGCTGCCCCCGCAGCAGCATAGAGAATATTTCCACCAGGCTGATCAACCACGAGTTTGCCAGTCGTGGAAAATAAGTATTCAACCTTTAATTCACCTGCTATCAGGATCCTTGGGAGTGTATTCATTAAATACCAATTATACGATATGGTCTGTCAGCTATCCATAATAAAAATGCCTGTCAATTGACAGGCAAATATTTTATCTGTAATTATCTATTCATTACTGATTTGCCTTAAGAAATTCATTACCTGCATACCAAGTTTCATTCCTCTGGCTGGTGTGATCGCTTGAGAATCTTCAGTCTCTTCAACATTTTTTACTAGTAAAACTGCTGAGATAACCCCGATAATTGCTCCAAGCAATCCACCTATGATATAAGTGTTTCTCTTCCATTGATTATTTTCACTCATAATTTTCCTTTGAATAATGCAAAAACCGCGTCTATGGTTGCCAGGAAACTCCTGACTTGTATAACTGGTATTGCTGAAATATCTGCCCCCCGCTCAACCTGTCCCTTGATCTTGAAAATTGCTTTATGGGTTCTAAACGCCAATGGGGGTATTTCTCGATTTATCACGATTGCCAAATAGATCAACCCAATTAAAAAGATCAGCAGAATCACTCCTAATATAAGGAAAGGCAGAATGGTCACAATTACCGTTATCTCTGCCCAGACCTTTGGATTCCCAACTTTATTGATAGATAACCAGGTGATCACAGATGCAAGCCCAAGTATAAAGATGATTATCGGCAGCAATATTTGAACCCTAAAATCTCTAAGATGAACCGCTTTAGTCTTTGGGTTTCCAACTTTCATCTCATGTGAAGGTGTTTTCTCTGGTAAGTATTCCATACTCTCAATATTGTAGCATGATTCAAAACACTCTTTATCTTTAACTTCTAAAAACATTTTTCAATTGATGAAGAAACAATCCCTGACAGGAATATTGTTCAAATCTGCTTGATTTCAGATATGCTCCTATAAAGCAGGATCATATCGCTTGACCTTATTTTATTCTAAGGTATTATTTATTAGAATCAGTTTGAAAGGGCTAAATAATGGCAAACGAAAAAAACAAAGCATTAGAGAATGCGTTAAGTCAGATCACTAAGAGATGGGGAGACGGCTCTATTATGCGTTTAGGAGAATCCCACACCATGCAGGTGGATGTGATCCCAACCGGGTCTTTGTCCCTTGATCTTGCATTGGGCATTGGTGGTATCCCCCGCGGAAGAGTAACTGAGATCTATGGCCCTGAATCATCTGGAAAAACAACCATCTGCCAGCACATAGTGGCGGAAGCTCAGCGTCAAAATGGCACAGCTGCGTTCATCGATATGGAGCACGCGCTTGATCCCAGCTATGCAGCCAAATGTGGAGTTGACATTGATAATTTGCTGATCTCACAACCAGATACAGGTGAGCAGGCCTTGGAAATTGCAGAAACACTGGTCAGATCTGGAGCGATAGATATTGTCGTAGTGGACTCTGTTGCAGCATTGGTGCCTCGGTCCGAATTGGAAGGCGATATGGGT
>JAUWSD010000047.1 GCA_030610225.1 Chloroflexota bacterium | reverse complement strand
TTTGCTCGCAGCATTGATTCAGGCGAACAGCATTTATTGTAGCAGTCCTGTTCAGGATCACTCCACAAGCGCAGCATGATCCCGATCACATCATGCCCTTGTTCAACGAGCATGGCTGTTGCAGCAGAACTGTCAACTCCACCGCTCATTGCCGAAATGATGCGTGTTTTATCCTGGAGCATCTTATCCAGCCCCCTGCATTTTTCGATTCTTAATAACCAGGTCTGGAAGGATCTTGATAAATCGCTCAATATCCTCTTTCCGTGTTGATGTACCTAAACTTACACGCAGTGAGCCCAGTGCCCAGTCTCTTTCAAGACCGATCTCAGTCAATACATCTGAGGGTTCAGGGTTGCCAGTTTTGCAGGCAGAACCGGATGAGCAGGCGAATCCAGCCATATCCAGCTGCATCAGAAGCTCATTACCATTTACATTCTTGAAGACAAAGCTGGCGTGGTTGGGCAGCCTGATTATTGGATGACCAGTCAGTTTTGAATAAGGGATATTATTAAGAACACCAGTAATCAATATGTCTCGCAGTTCTGAATAGTGCCTGGCTCTCTCCCGTTTGTTATTCTGGATATTGACTAATGCCACAGTCTGGCCAACGATCAGGGGAACATTTGATGTGCCGGCTCTCAATCCCGATTCCTGACCGCCACCAGTTTGAGAAGGAATGATGGGAGTGCCTTGCTTAACATAAAGGATCCCGACACCTTTTGGCCCATACATCTTATGCGCACCGATCGATGCCATATCCACGCAGATCTCATGCATGTCTATGGGTAAATAAGCTGCTCCCTGAACTGCATCAGTATGAAAATAAACCCCAGCTTCAGCACACACTATTCCCAGTTCATTGATCGGATTGATCGAGCCGATCTCATTGTTCGCGTACATGATTGAAACGATGCTTGTTTTCGGAGTGAGCATAGCTCGTAGAGTTTCAGGATCAACCGTTCCAAACTTATTTACAGGGATGTATTCGACTTTGAAACCATTGTATTTTTCGAGCTGTTGAAATGTATGGGTGACAGCATCATGTTCAACTTTTGTGGTGAGGATATGATCCCGTCCATCCTTTTCGCGGACAGCAAGCGCAGTGCCCCTGATGGCGAGATTATCACTTTCAGAGCCACACGAAGTGAACACAATTTCGGATGGACTGCAATTCAGGGCTTTAGCGCACCTTGAACGGGCAGCTTCAACCACCAAGTCAGCTCTTTGCCCAAACAAATGAACGGATGAGGGATTCCCAAATTGATCGGAGAAAAATGGGAGCATCGTCTCTACTACGCGGGGATCTACAGGTGTAGTTGCAGCATAGTCAAAATATGTTCTTTGAGATTTTGAGTCACTCATGGAATTAATTATATCCTGCTTTATTATTGGATTCAGGTTCGCGATTCAGATGGTGATGTATTATATATTTTACTAATTAAGATATATTTTTCCTTGATTAGTATCATCACTGTTATAATATTTTTATCGAAAAACATGGAAGGAAAGAGGACTAAATGGTTTATAAAATAATATTTGGAACTGACGGTTGGCGTGGAATGATTGGGCGCGAATATACCTTCGACAATCTTCGCAGATGCGCTCAGGGCTTTGCTTCATATCATCTGGATAAGGGAAATTCAGGAAAGAAAGTTGTAGTTGGCTACGACAGGCGCTTTCTTTCAAAAGAGTTTGCTCAAACTGTTTCGACAGTATTAGCTGCAAATGGATTCAAAGTCTTATTGACCGACGATGCTACCCCAACGCCTGTGATCTCATACTCAGTTGTTGCGTATGATGCAATTGGAGCAGTTAATATCACAGCTTCTCACAACCCGCCGACTGATAATGGCTTCAAGGTCAGGGATGAATTTGGCGGTGCGATCGCACCTGATGGGCTAGCTGTAATAGAGAGCTTGATACCCGATAATATCGAAGATATAAAAGATATTCTTTTTGCTGAAGCTGTTGAGAAAGGCAGGATTGAATTATTTGATTCAACCATAAAATATTTCCCGCATATTGAAGAGCTTCTTGATCTTGAACCACTTAGGAATGCCGGGTTCACAGTCGTGGTCGATGCCATGTGGGGAAATGGGTCGGGGTGGTTTTCAAAGCTGCTTGCTGGCGGAAGCACAAAAGTGATCGAGTATCATAATGAGATCAATCCCTCGTTTCCGGAGATGAAGAGACCTGAGCCGATCCCGCCAAATGTTGATGCAGGACTGGAATTTGCGAAGAAGAATAACGCAGATGTTGTGCTGATCCTGGATGGAGATTCAGACCGGGTTGGCATCGGTGATGAGAACGGCGATTTTATAAATCAATTAAGAGTATTTGGCCTTCTGGCTTATTACCTGCTTGAAGTGCGCAAGATGAGCGGCCCGATCGTAAAAACACTTTCAACGACCAAAATGCTGAATAAACTTGGAAAAATCTATGATGTTCCGGTGTATGAAACTGGTGTGGGCTTCAAATATGTTGCCCCAAAGTTTATGGAAGTAGATGCGATCATCGGAGGCGAGGAATCCGGTGGATACGCTTTTAAAGGAAATGTGCCGGAGCGTGACGGTTTGCTTGGTGGTTTATATTTCCTGGATATGATGGTCAAAACCGGCTTGAAACCAACTCAGCTGCTTGATAAGCTTTTTGAGGAGGTTGGCGAACATTTCTACGACAGAATTGATACCATTTTCAGTGGAGACAGACAGGAAAAGATCGACCTGATCAAGACTGCCAAACCAGAATCTATTGGTGGGCTGAAAGTTACAGGTTTAAATGACAGCGATGGCTTCCAGTTCTATCTTGAGGACGGCGGCTGGTTGTTGATCCGTTTCTCAGGCACAGAACCAAAGATCAGAGTTTATTGCGAGACAACTCATGGAGACAAAGTTCAGGATATTCTGAAAGATGGTCTGAAGATCGCTGGAATTGAATAGTAAATGAGGATTGCTGATACTCACTGTCATCTTGATTTTCCGCGATTCGATAATGACCGGGAAGCGGTGATCGAAGAAGCTAAGAACATTGGGGTCGAAAGAATATTGATTCCTGCAATTGATATTCCAACCAGCAAAGCTGCTATCAGGCTGGCTGAGAAGCATGATCTGATCTATGCTGCGGTTGGAGTGCAGCCAAATAGCGGATTGACTTGGAATTCCAGTTCTTATGATGTAATTGAGACCCTTTCATTACATCCCAAAGTTGTGGCGATCGGTGAGATAGGACTTGATTATTACTGGGATAAATGCCCAAAAGAAATCCAGAGAGAGATTTTCATTGAGCAGCTTAAATTAGCGGAAGATGCTGAATTACCAGTCATTATCCACAGCCGGGATTCTGTTGAAGACACGATCGACATTCTCATTGATTGGCAGAAAGAGTTGGCCCAGCAAGGGTCGAAGCTGGCAGAAAACCCCGGTGTTATGCATTCATATTCCGGTAATAGTAAACAAGCTCAGAGATTGGAAGAGAGTAATTTCTGTATTGGGATAACCGGCCCGGTCACATTTAAGAAGGCAGATGGCCTTCGTGAAGTGGTCAGAAATATGAACCTAGAAAAGATATTTATCGAAACCGATGCACCATACTTAACTCCAGAACCTCATCGTGGCAAACGCAATAAACCGAGTTATACTAGGTACATTGTTGAGAAAATTGCAGAAGTAAAGGACTTGCCAGTAGACAAAGTTGGTGAGATTACAACAAAAAATTCATATAGAGTATTTGGATGGAAAACGAGAGATTAAAACAATTTAGTTTTTTTGAACCTATTATAGAATTGATCCCACTTGTAGATGCCAAGATGCGGGAGCAGAGTGAGGGAAGTCATGAATATCTTCAGGACGCTCTCAACCATCTGCTTGATTCAGGTGGAAAACGAATCCGTTCAGCCCTTACATTATTGATTTCTTCAATGTTCAAGGTAGAAAAAGAAAGAATGATCACATTGGCTGCGGCAGTTGAAATGCTGCATACTGCCACTTTGGTGCATGATGATCTAATTGATGGATCTGTTCTGAGAAGGGGCAACCCAACACTGAATTCAAAGTGGTCCCCCGGGGCAGCTATCCTAACTGGTGATTATTTATTTGCCAGAGCTGCAAAACTGGCTGCAGAGACAAACTCCCTTGAGATCATGAACATGTTCGCATACAAATTATCGATCATTGTAAATGGTGAAGTCGTGCAGCTTTTTAATAAACGCGGTCGGTCAACAATGGAAGATTATTTCCAGAAGATACATGCAAAAACAGCGTCTCTTTTTGAGCTGGCATCAATTGCTCCTGTTTATATAAGCACTAAAAATGAAGAAGATGTCCGTTTGCTTGGAATTTATGGAAACAACATTGGGATGGCTTTCCAGATCGTTGATGATGTGCTGGATTATGTTGGAGATCAAGCGCAGGTTGGTAAACCGATAGTAAGTGACCTGCGGCAGGGATTGGTTACTCTGCCTGCTTTGTATTATCTGGAAGAAAATCCAAATGATCCGCGTTTTGAAAAATTTGTGATCGAAGGGGATGAAAAGCCTAAGGATATGGATGGTCTTATTGAAGACATTCTAAAGAGTGGGGCAGTTGAGAAAGCTATTGAAAAAGCTAGAGAGTTTACTAATATCGGGTTGAGGGCTTTATCTGAGTTTGCTGATTGCCCGGAGAAAGAAGCGCTCAGCGAATTAGCATTAATAAATATAAATCGAGATTTTTAAATCAAAATGGCTTGTGTATTAGATTGCTTCGCCAAGGCTCGCAATGACGGGAAAGGGGGCTTATTTTATTCCGGCAGGTAATCGTAAATATTATGTCGAACTGCATATGCAGCAGCTTCTGACCGGGTCCTCAAATTTAATTTACTCAATACAGAGCTGACATAATTCCTGACAGTCTTTTCACTCAGGAAAATAACAGCGGCGATTTCCTTGTTGGTCTTTCCTTCAGAGATCAGCAATAATATCTTTAATTCCTGATCGCTAAGGGGCTTAAAGGCTTCATCGGTGGCTTTTCTGTTGGCTTCTCTGACTCTTTTGAAAAGTTTCTGGGTCAGCGAAGGGTCAAGAAGCGCTTCTCCGCGATTGATCCTCTCCAGAGATTTGATCAGGTCATCACTACCAATCTGCTTGAGGACATATCCATAGGCTCCTGCGTTGATGGCATCGAAAAGCAACTCATCTTCTGCGTATGAAGTCAGTATAACAACCTTGGTGCCAGGCCTTACCTCGAGAATATCCTTGGTTGCCTGGATACCATTCTTACCCGGCAGGCGGATGTCCATGATCACAACATCAGGTTCTAATTCAATGGTCATTTTTAGGGATTCATTAGCATTTGATGCTTCTCCAACTACATTGAAGCCCGGGTAATTTGAAATTAGGGTTTTCAAACCCAATCTAACTACTTCGTGATCGTCGACTATTAATATTGATAGCATATTTCTTCTTTGTTTATTGGTAATAAAATGATTTTCGGTTTAGGATTATAGCATGAAAAGGTTTCTGAAAAATGGATAAGCGTCTCCTTAGGTGGCTCACAATCATCATACCAGTTGGATTCCTGGTAATATTTTTTCTTACTTTAAATCTTGCATTGGGTGAGGACATTCAAGTCATTCAACTTGTAATAATATTTATAATCTTTACTTTTGGAGTTTTAATATTTTCAAATTGGGTGTTTTCTATCGTTGATCAACGTGAAAAACAAATAAACCAGTATGCTGCCCAGCTTGAAGCTCTGAACCGTGCATCCTTGGTCATCACCACAGAGCTTGAGATGTCTATGGCACTTCAAAAGGTTGTAGATATCAGCAGGGAGTTGGTGACCTCACAGTATGGGGCTTTAGGAATTCTGAACGATTCAGGTATCTATTATGAACAATTTATTTCATCAGGGATTGAAGAATCAAATGTAAATATTGGCGGAAAACTTGGCGAAGATATATTTGAAGCAATAAAAAACCTAGGGGAAGCATTCAGGAATAACGATTTTCTCACAGATAAAAATAAAAGTAATTTCATAAGAAAATATCCGAAGATCCACACTTTTTTGGGCGTTCCCATAATTTCAAAGGGCAAGGTGATCGGGAATCTATTCCTGGCGAATAAAAACCATGCAGAAGATTATAGCGAAGAAGACCTGCAGGTTTTGGAGATGTTCGCTAACCAAACAGCTATCGTAATCGAAAATGCGAAATTGTACCGTCAAACAAGACGACTTGCAGTATTGCAGGAAAGGGAAAGATTCGGAATGGATCTCCATGATGGCGTGATCCAATCAATTTATGCTGTTGGATTAATGCTTGAAGATATTCGAGTGAGAGTGTCCAAAGAACCGGAAAAATCCCGCCAGGGTATATCCACTGCGGTTGTTTCATTAAATAATGCGATCAGTGATCTTAGAAATTACATCTTAAACCTGCGCCCCCATCATTTTCAGGGCCGAAATTTATTGGAAGGGGTTGAAGAACTTGCCAGGGCACTACGAGCAAATACTTTTATGAATGTATATGTAGAAATGGATAAATGTGATCCAGGGCTATTTTCTTCAGAGGATACCTCTGAACTTCTGCATATTGCACAGGAGGCCCTCAGCAATGTGCAAAAGCATGCCCGGGCAACTGACGTTGAAATAAGGGCAAATATTGAAAATAAGCACCTAATATTTGAAATATTGGATAATGGAATTTCAATTCCCAACGAGATGATCATGCATTCAATCGGTAATGGTCTAAATAATATGCGTGAAAGAACTGATACCTTGGATGGAAAGATCGAGATCACGCAACAAGAGACAGGAGGAACAGCGATCCAGTTGGATATACCAATAAAGTGTTAAGAGAAGCCAAAATTATAGATGATGTTTGTCATCAGGCGATGATGACATCTGCCACTTCGTATCAACTTCATCCCGGAATATACTGAATTTAAATTTGTACAAGAGGTATTAAGGCATTGCCATGAGCAAAGCAAAACTATTAATAGTAGATAATCATCCGGAAGTTCTCAGGTGGATCGAAAAAAGACTGGCTCGGAATGAGGACCTTGATATTTGCAGGACTACTGCATTAATTGATGTAGAAGTCCATCTCGAAGCATGTAAACCAGACATTTTATTGATAGATCCTTATATGCCAGAGGGATTATGCCTGTCCAGCTTGAAAAAATATAAGGAGTTGATGCCAGATATGATTGTGGTTGTATTGGCTGCTGTGATTGATGATGATGACCGCAAAATATTCTCTGAAATGGACATTCACTTTGTACTGGAAAAGAGGCTTGCTTGCGAAAGGTTGGTGCAAACGCTTAATCTGGCATTGGAGATAACCAATTCAAAAAGGAAGAAAGTCTAATTTGAAAAGAGCGGAAATCACTGCTCTTTTTTTATTTAAATTAATGCTAAGATTGAAGTGACGAGGACGAGGAAAAAATGAAACTAAATTTCGATCAACAAGTTACATTCCTGACAACAGATAAAATGGTTGAATCGATTAAATTCTATGAGAGTATCCTTGGCCTGGACTTGGTATTGGACCAGGGAGGCTGCAGGGTTTACAGGGTTTCGGGGGATGCCTTTTTAGGGATCTGTGAGCGGAAAAGGCATGAGGATGATTGTAAACATCTGGTCTTTACATTTGTGACTGATAAAGTAGATGAGTGGTATGAGATGTTGAAGGATCAGGATGTAAATATCACTAAGACCCCCGCTTTCAATCCTGAATATAATATTTACCATATGTTCTTCCATGATCCTAATGGCTATTTACTTGAGATCCAGGAATTTAAAGATCCGTCCTGGCCCAATTAGGCTCTTTTATTTTAGAAGGAGGTTGTTATGCGTGTATTGATCGCAGGTGGAACGGGGATGATCGGTAGGGCTTTGACAAAACAATTCCTCAAGAACGATTGGGAAGTGACTGTGCTATCCAGGAAGGCGAGAACATCCCAAAATCCAAATTTAAAGTATCTGGAATGGGACAGCGTGAACCTCGGTGAGTGGCAGGATGCCATTAACAAGGTTGATGCAGTAATAAATTTAAGCGGAGAAAGCATCGGCGGCAGCAGCTTTTTGAATCTAAGGTGGACCAGAAAAAGAAAGACCTGCATTCTGCAAAGCAGGATCATTGCCGGAAGAGTGCTGACCGAAGCGATTGAGAAAGCGGAATCGAAGCCGAAAGCATTTATACAGGCA
>JAUWSD010000115.1 GCA_030610225.1 Chloroflexota bacterium | reverse complement strand
ATAAACCCTATGCACAAGTTGAACAGCCTCTCGTTTCCCCCTTGGACGACCTCGTTCCGGAACATGAACCGACCATTGTTCCAACTGATTTTGCTGAAAAAGTGGAAGAAGAGATAAAAGTGATCCCGGACAAAACCGTTGTCCCGATCATGGAAGAGGTCAGCAAAGAACCTGAAGCACCAAAACCAAATCCCTTCAAGCCGCTGCTTGAATCGGCGCAAAAAATGCTGAGTAAGGCAGGCTCTGGAATCTCAGAGTTTGGTACAAAGGTCGGGCAGAAGATCGGCGGCGGAATGGGTTCCCTGCGAAAGTTCTTCTCGAAATTCGCTCTAAAGGAATCGGAATCCTCAATTCCCCCGGCAACGATGATGGCGATTGCCATAATCGTCCCAATCATCGTGATCGGCCTGGCAATGTGGCTTTATTTCCGCTTCGGGATCGAAGATCAATATGAAACTTACTACACCGCTGCCCAGGAACTAATCACTGAAGCTCAGGGACTGGAAGACATCGATGAGCGCCGCGAAAAATGGCGCACCGCTGTAAGCTACCTTGAATTCGCATACCAGTTCAAAGAAACTGAAGAGGTGAACGCGCTTTATGATCAGATCAGAAATGCCCTGGATGATGTTGACCGGGTTGTGCGTGTTGACTACTGGGATGCCATCTCCGGAAAGCTGGATAAAGATGCCAGTATCATTGAGATGCGCACCTCATCACGCGACCTCTTTATGCTGGATGCGACCAGCGGCTCAGTTCTGCATGCTGAGAAGATCAACGACCAATATCAACTGGATAATGATTTTGTCTGCCAACCGGGACAATACGAAGACATCATTGTCAATAATCTAATAGCGATCAGCATCCTGCCATTTGCAAACCTCAACGAGCACACCATGGTGGCCGTTGATGAGAACGGCACCCTACTCTACTGCGGTCCCGACCTGACACCTGAGGCGATCCCGCTAAAACAGCCTGACAACTACTTCGGCAAGATCACCGCCATGACCATTTACAGCGGGAATATGTACATCCTCGATCCGTGGACGAATTCTGTGTGGGTGTATCTTGAGGAAGATCAATATACTTCCAGCCCCCATTTCTTCTTTGATGACGCAGTCCCGGACCTAAAAGACGCCATCGACATCGCAGTCACCAAGGAATATCTGATAATACTCTTCAGTGATTATCATATCGCCATCTGTGATTTCTCGGATAACAGCACCCATAAGGTCAGCTGTGAAGACCCCGCCACTATCACAGATACAAGGCAGGGACGTTCCAATGTGACCAAGATCGAAGATGCAACTTTCTTTGCCGTTGATCACAGCGACCCGATCGATAATAACTTCTACTTTTTCGACCCGATCGAGAGGGTTGTATACACCTTTGGGCCGCCCTTGAATCTGATCGAACAATATCGTTCTCTGGAGATCCTGCCAGCCGGGCTAGCGACCAGCTTTACGGTCACTCCCTCGAATGTGTTACTGCTAGCTGTCGAGAACGACATTTATATGGCGTTACTGCCCTGATATTATGACCAAGTATGTTGAAGTTTCAGTGAATGTTCCCCCTGTATCGGGGGTTTTTCACTATCATCTTCCTGAGTACCTGGAAGCTGAAATTCAACCCGGGATGCTGGTACAGGTCACTTTCAATAACAGACTCGTTCAAGGTGTGGTGCTTCGTTTTGTGGATCAGCCCGAAGTTGAAGACACTCTGCCGGTCGAAGAAGTGCTTGATCCTGCGGTCAGCCTTACCCCCCATCAGATAGCCCTCGCCCGGAGGATGTCAGAAAAATATCTTGCCCCGCTTTCAAGCTGCGTGGCACTGATGCTTCCGCCCGGGATCAACCAGCAAAGCGACAATCTCTATAAGCTACTTATTAAACCAGTGGGTGACCAACATCTTTTCTCCCCCACCCAAAATCAGATCATTGCGCAGTTGAATGAACGCGGTCCATTGCGGGGTCGACAGCTTGACAGAGTTATCAAGCGCAAGAACTGGAAAGATGATGCCCGTAAGCTGGTGAACAAGGGATATATCAGCTCCAAATCGATGCTGCTGCCGCCATCTGTCCGCTCAAAGTACATTCGTACAGCACAGCTTGGTATATCCCCGGAACTTGTTAACACCCTTAATATCAATGAGCTTGGGAATACTGAGAACACTCAAACCCGGCGTATGCTGGTCTTGGAGCTTCTGGCGCGTGAGATGAGCCCGGTCGACCTCAGCTGGGTATATGCTGAGAGTGGCAGCAAATTGGCTGATCTAAAGATCCTGCACGAAAAAGGATATCTGATCCTGAGTGAGCAGGAAGCCTGGCGTGACCCACTTGCTGGCCTGAGCTTCGACCCGGCAGTACCCCCGGAGCTAACCTCCGCGCAGTCTTCCGCCTGGAAACAGATCAAGTCTGGGCTAAAATCCCCTACAAACATAAAACCCTTCCTCCTGCACGGTGTGACCGGCTCTGGAAAGACTGAGCTGTACTTGAGAGCGGTGGAAGAAACCCTAAAGCAGGGAAAACAGGCAATTGTGCTTGTGCCGGAAATTTCGCTGACACCTCAAACCATTCAACGTTTTCTCTCGCGCTTTCCCGGTAAGGTCAGTTTAACCCACTCCGGTTTATCTAACGGTGAACGCTACGATACCTGGCGCAGAGCCAGAAAAGGTCAGCTCGCGGTGATCGTTGGGCCTCGCAGCGCGCTCTTCACGCCACTGCCAGATATTGGCCTGATCGTATTGGATGAATCACATGACAGCTCATTCAACCAGGGTTTCCGCCTGCCTTACTACAATGGGCGCGACACTGCTGTGGAATATGCCAAGTTACTAAGAGCAACATGTATCCTCGGAACAGCCACCCCAGCATCAGACTCATACTGGAAGGCTTCCCGCGGTGATTATATGTTTATAGAATTGCCAGACCGGATCATAGCCCACCAGGACACTATCAAAGCCTATGAAAAACGCTTTGGGAAAATAAAAATATACGACAGCCAAAATTCACAAGCTTCAGAAAGCAATCTTCCGGATGTTGAGATCGTTGATATGCGCGAAGAACTCAAACTCGGCAGGCGCGGTCTGTTCAGTGAGTCTCTGAAAGATGCCCTGGCAGATGTGCTGTCCAATGATCAACAGGCGATCCTGTTCCTCAATCGGCGCGGAACTGCTACCTATGTCTTTTGCAGAACCTGCGGGCATACTATGCAATGCCCCCGCTGTGATTCCAATCTGACCTTTCATGCGAGTGCGAAAGATTCAAAACTAGTTTGCCACCACTGCGGACATAAAGAGCCAATGCCCAAGACTTGTCCTGATTGCAGCAGCGATCAGATCCGCCAATATGGAGTTGGCACTGAACGGGTGGAGAAAGAGGTCAAGCAGCTATTCCCGGATGCCCGTACCCTGCGCTGGGACTATGACACCACCCGCACAAAAGGCGCCCACGACATCATCGTCAATCACTTCACCAACCACCGCGCTGATATCCTGATCGGCACCCAGATGCTGGCTAAAGGACTCGACCTGCCTCTGGTAACTCTGGTTGGGGTTGTGCTGGCAGATGTGGGATTGAATATGCCCGACTTCAGGGCTGGTGAGCGTGTATTTCAAACGCTATCCCAGGTAGCAGGTAGAGCAGGACGCAGCCCTCTTGGCGGAAGGGTGATCCTGCAGAGCTTCCAACCGGAACACCGCGTGATCCAGCACGCCTCCAAACATGACTATAAAGGCTTTATGGAGCAAGAGCTTAACCTGCGAAAGAAGATCGGCTATCCTCCCTACTCAAAATTCATCCGCCTGCTCTACAACAGTAAGGTGCCGGGAAAATCTGAGATAGAAGCAAAGAAGATGGCCTCCCAAATTAGGTTGTGGATCAGAAATGAAGCCCAGGGGGAAATTGATATTGTCGGTCCTGTTCCCTCGTTTTACACCCGCATTGAAAACCGCTACCGCTGGCAGATCCTGCTGAGAGGAAATGACCCTGCCACCTTCCTGCGCAGTAAAAAACTGGGGGACTGGCGGATAGAAGTAGACCCGCAGTCACTGCTTTAGAACCCAATAATATTTAATAAAAAAAACCGGGCTGATTGCCTGGTTTTTGCTTTAAGCGATAAACGCCAAGATGAGGGGGGCATCCTGACGCTTATCAATATTAATTTTAATCTGATTCGCATATTTGTCAAGTTAAAATTATAAATGATTCTTTTCCTGCTTAAAATGCAAACGCCAAGATGAGGGGGGCATCCTGACGCTCGCATTTATATGTTATCAAATCAGTCAAATTTGTCAAGTAAGTTTTAGTAGAAATCAACTAATTTAATCCAGGTACTGAGTCAGCAGGTATATCCTGCTCAGGATATTTTCAGCATCATCGCCGTATGCCGGGAATGGTCTGCCGCTCTCGTCCAGCACAACCGGTACAAACTCTATCTCCCGAACTCCATCCTGATCAAAATAAACATTCAGAATTGCTGAGCGGTATGAGTATGTGGTTGTGCCGCAGGTGTCACCAAAAATTATGTCGTCCTGAAAAGCAAAGTTTCCAAGCCCATAAACGATTACTCCGCCGTTGTAGAACTGCACGCCCTGCAGTGTGTGTGCGTGGTGTCCGATCACAATATCAGCACCAGCATCGATGGCAGCCTGCGAGAGTGTGGTCTGGGTCGGGCTGGGCGTCTCACAGTATTCCAGTCCACTGTGCAGGGCAACAATCACAATATCGACTTCGTCTTTGATCGCAGTTATGCCGTTGACAACATTATCAGTTGTAGCCCAGGCAACTCCGGGTGTATCTTCTGTGGCAGCGCCTTCATAGGGATCGTGCCCAGATATCTCTTCTGCTGTATTCACGTATCCAAGGAAAGCGATCT
>JAUWSD010000182.1 GCA_030610225.1 Chloroflexota bacterium | reverse complement strand
GGTGCTGACCTTGCTTGGTGTTGGTATACCGATGCTGGCGAGTAAGAATAAGAATTTCATGCTTGGGAAATATAGCCCGGCGGGAGGAGTTGTTTGTCCGCGCTGTGAGCTACCTTTCTCCCGATCCGTTTTTTCACCCAACCTACTTGTTGGAAAATTGGTTCGATGTCCCCATTGTGGGAAAGTCAGTATATTACCCCGTGCTTCAAGTGCCAGTTTGCAGGAGGCTGAATCCCACTATACCCGGAAATATGAGCCCGGGATGATCCGTCCCGGAAAAGAGGATCTACAAAAACAGCTTGAAGATTCAAGATTTGAAAATTGAGCTTTCTAGCTTTCTAAACTATTAGGTAAAAAGGGCTTGCTTGGACTATAATTAATCCGCTGTATTATATACGAGCCCTGAAACCTACCATGTTTAATTCTCTAACAGCTTCCATCACAGATCTGGATGTCCGTAAAAAGCTCCAGAAGATCGCCCAGTTAGTTGAGATTAGCGCCATTTTAAATTCCACTTTAAAGCCGGAACTGCTACTTCAGAATATCCTGGAGTCTGCTGCTGATTTGCTGGATTGTTGTGTTATTTCCATCCTACTATATGATGAAAGAGAAAAGGAACTTAGATTTGCGGCAACCTCCAGTGTTAATATTGACCAGCTGGAACAGATCCCTGTCCCTTTGGATAATAGCCTGGCCGGAACAATCTATACTGAAAACCGACACCTGGTAATTAACAATACCAAGGACGATCCCCGTCATTATGATGAGGTGGGTGACGAAGTTGGGCTGCAGGTTGATTCCTTGTTAGGCGTTCCGATGCGTATCAAAGACAGGGTGACTGGCGTGATCGAAGCGTTAAATAAAGAAGAAGGCGACTTTACGGATTTTGACGTATCGCTTCTGCTGGTAGTGGCATCTCAGGCTGCTATTTCCATGCACAACGCCCAATTGATCCAGGCGCTGCAAAAAGCTAATATTGAATTGAGTCAGGCCGATAAATTAAAGCGGGACTTAATGGCTGTTGCTTCTCATGAATTACGCACGCCACTGGGAAATATCCTGGGATATGCCACTCTGTTATATGAAGATGCTATTGAAGAGAACAAGCCGCTGGCCAGCTCGATCCTGAAAGCTTCTTCAAAACTGCGAGCAGTATTGGATGATATCGCCAATATGAATCTTCTTTACACCGGTGAAGCAGATCTGGACTTTGCTGACTGTACACTGCAGCAGGTCATTGAATTTGCCAAGGAAGAGGTTAATGCGACTGTCAATAGAGAGGACAACACTGTGGTGTATGAAATTCCGGATGAGCCGATCCCTCTCAAGATAGATCTGCCCAAGATGAGTGTGGTTTTTGTTAATTTAATACTTAATGCCATTCGCTTCACGCCGGTTGACGGAGAAATTACTCTCCGTGTTTCGGACCGCAAAGATGAAGTAATGGTCTCAATCGTTGATACTGGAAGGGGGATTGCGAAGGAAAGTCTGGAAAAAATCTTCGAAGTTTTTTACCAGGAAGATGACCATATGACTCGGCGATATGGAGGTTTGGGTCTGGGCCTTTCAATTGCGCGTGAATTAATAAATCTGCACAAGGGAAGGATCTGGGCTGAAAGTGATGGGCTTGGAAAAGGGGCCACGCTCCAGGTTGTGCTGCCTAAACCAACTACTTAATTTCTGATAAGTCTTAACCGCTTGATGCGGAGTCTCCCATAACCAAAGATTCACATAATTCCAGGAAGCTATCAAATGCCGCCAGGCGAACGGAGTAATCCTTCCCGGCGAATCCCAAAGTTGTTAGTGCTTTTATCCAGGGTAGCTGTAGATCAGTTCGTTCTGGCAAGATTGAGATGATCTTGGTCCAGGTCACAATCAGCGGCCATAAAGCGTCAGCTGGCTTAGATCTTTTAACAGTATCGACCATGGCGTTTTTAAAATAGATTTCGCGCTCCACGAGTAAGGGGGGAGAAGATGATTCTGCCTTCAGAATAGCAATAGATTTTTCCCAAGCGTCGATCCATCCTAGCATTGTTTCTTCTGATAAAGTGATTCCTCCCAGTAAATGATGAAAGGCTATGTTCAACCCCGGGGCGTCAACAGCAGCGGCTCGATCAGCGAAAGATAAACCCAGGCGGCGGGTTGCCAGCGGTGGCCCGGATATAATCGCCACTGCGTTGATCGCGGCCTCAAGGGCGGATAAAAAGGCGGGTATTTCAGCGGTTATTTGCATGGGTGGTGAGATCTGGCGATCCATCCAGAACTGGCGTGCATTTTCAAGAAGAGATTTGCTTCTAGACTGTATGTTTTCTGGAAAAGCATAATTGCTGCGAACACCAGCTTGCGTATAGTCTAGCAGGTGGCGGGGATCGTGGAGAGGGACGGCATCCCTTAAGGTCGGCCCTAACCAGGGATCCAGGCGCAGCTCTCGCGGTGTTCGGTAGATCAATTCATCGTGGTGCTCAATATCAAAATGTATCTCAGGGGTGATCCTAATGATCTGATGTTCATTCAGTGGAGGGGCATTGTGGATGAAAACCAGATCGATGTCCCCTGCTCCGCCGATCAATGGAGATCCGTAAAGTAAGGATCCACGCAAGTAAGCCGCCAGTATAGAGCGGTTACTTTTGGTTTCTTTATCGACCAGAACCTGGGCGTGTTTACGAAGTATTTCAGGCGTGAAACGCATTCAACAGCTATCCTTCCCTGGACTCAGGCTTTATGAAAAAATTGAGTCTGGTATGGACCAACTTTGAGGGTTTGGCGGATCCGGTTTTCAACCCAGTCCAAATCTCCTTCGTTAGCGACATAATTGAGCTGGTTGGTATTGATCCTTAACACTGGCGCGCCGCTGAGTTCTCCGCTGTAAAATTCGTCGTAGGCGTTATTTAGGCTTTCAATATAACCCTGGTCCATATTCCTTTCGTACACCCTGTCGCGGTGGGCTATCCGCTGCATCAAAATACTGGTTTCGGCCTGCAGATATACGATCAGATCAGGCAAACGTAATTTTTCAGCTAGAGCGTTATGCACACTGAAGTAAGTGTCTAATTCGTCTCCATCCAGATTTAATCGGGCGAAGAGAGCATCTTTTTCAAAGGT
>JAUWSD010000035.1 GCA_030610225.1 Chloroflexota bacterium | reverse complement strand
TATCTTCGTCCCGCCTGGTCTCGACGCTATCTTCTGGGATTTCCCATCTATAGTGCAAAACGCGCGCAAACATGGAAAGCTGCTGGTTTACTGGTGGATCGCCACCAAATATTGTCCATACTTCCACCTCATCACCCTCCTGTACCTGTTTCCAGATCAGCCCCCCACAGGAAAGGACTGCGTCATCAAAATGTGGAGATAGATAGATCCATTTCATCATCGTTCCTCGTAATTATATTCTTCTTGCTAGTGTATATACCTGATGTTATCATTATGCAGTTGTAAGCTTTTCAAGCTTCACTAGTATTAATTTATCCTGAAAATCCAATTAACACAAAGGCAAAATCTATGGATGATATGAAAACCTTCCTCAAAGAAATGATAAGTGTTTCTGGTCTTTCTGGCTATGAATCACCGATAAGAAAGATCATAGAAAAAAAGTGGCAACCTCTGACTGACTCACTCACAAAAAGTAAACTTGGCAGTTTACATGGATTAAAACAGGGCATAAATCCAGGTAAGAACAGCATCATGATCTCCACCCACATGGATGCAATTGGATTGATTGTCACCGGTGTCAAAGACGGCTTTATTCATGTTACATCCATCGGAGGTGTAGATCCCAGAGTTCTCCCGGGGCAGCTGGTAAAAGTTCACGGGCGTGAAGATCTGGACGGAGTCGTGGTCATGCCCCCTGCTCACTGTCTACCTGAAGATCTCAAATCCGGTGTTATTCCTACTGAACGTTTACTCGTTGACATAGGTTACAAACCAAAAGATGTCGAGAAATTAGTTAGAACTGGTGATATTTTTTCCTACAATACTGAACCGATCGAATTTGAGGGCAATTATATTACCGGTCATTCACTCGATAATAGAGCTTCGATCATGGCAGTTACCCAAACATTGGAACAGCTCCAAAAGATCAACCACAGCTGGGATGTATACGCAGTTGCCTCTTCCCAGGAAGAAGTTACCCTGGGTGGTGCCCTTACATCTGGAACACAGATCAAACCTACTTTTGCTGTCGTTGTTGATGTCACTTTTGCTAAAGGTCCAGGCACTGGCGCTCCAAAAGCATTTGACTTCGACAAAGGCCCAAGTTTTGATTGGGGACCAAATACCCACCATAAGCTTTATAACTTCATCAAAGATCTGGCAAGTGAGAATGATATTCCCCATCAACTCGGTGTTTACCCACGATACTCTGGTACAGACGCAAATCTTCTGCAGCTGGCCGGAGAAGGTATCCCTGTAATGGTTATCAGTATCCCGCTCAGATATATGCATACTCCGGTTGAGATGGTTCAGATCAAAGATATAAAACGAACCAGCAGGCTCCTGACACAGTTGATCACTGATTTGGAAGATAATTTCATGGAAGAACATATGCAGTGGGATGAGCTCAAATCTGAGGATAAGGAGTGATCATGAAAATAACAAAGAAAGAAAATTGGAAATCTCCAAGTATAGGAAATCCTCAAATCAAACTACTTGAGAAACTCTCAAATACCATCTCAGTATCTGGTGATGAAAGAGAAATTAGAAAGATCATAATTGAGCGGATCGAAGATCTTGTTGATGAATATAAGATCGACCATCTGGGAAATATCCTCGCTATAAAAAAGGGAAAAGGCAGAAACAGGATACGTGTCATGTTAGCCGCTCATATGGATGAGGTCGGCTTCATGGTCACCCATGCAGAGAAGAAAGGTTTATATAAATTCGAGATCGTTGGTGGAATTGATGAAAGAAATCTGGTTGGAAAACCTGTAATTGTAGGAAATGACCAAAAGAGCGGTGTCATCGGTGCAAAAGCGATCCATCTCACTACTGCACAGGAAAGAAAATCACCTATAAAGACTTCAGCTCTAAGGATCGACCTCGGCCCTGCAAACGGGGAAAAGATTAAGCCCGGAACTCTCGCCACATTCGCAACAAAACTCAAAAGAGTTGGACCAAGCATTTTAGGTAAAGCGATAGACGACCGAATCGGTGTCGCGACCATTATTTCCATCCTGGAAAATCAACCTGAAAATGTTGATATTCTGGCTGCATTTACTGTTCAGGAAGAATTGGGCCTCCGCGGTGCGCGTGTTGCTGCATATTCAATGGAACCTGATATCGGGATCGCGCTAGACAGCACTCCTTCAATGGATATGCCAACATTCGATGGCAGTGAAAACACCTTATACAGAACAAAATTAGGGCAAGGCCCAGCAGTTTACCCCTTTGATGGCGCCACAATTGCTGACCCCCGTCTTTTGGATCTCTTCACTTCAGTTGGTGACGAATATAAGATCCCCTACCAGCTAAGGCAACCCGCTGGCGGCGGTACTGATGCAGGCAGCATTCATAAACAACGCGGCGGAATTCCCAGCATCTCAATTTCAGTTCCTGGCCGCTATGCTCATAGCTCAGCAACTCTGGTAAGGCTGGATGACTGGAAGAACACCGTTAGACTCGTGCACGCTACCTTATCACATATGAATAAGAACCTTCTCACAAAAGATAGAAGATAATCTGATCCAATCAGGAGATAATAATGAAAGAATTGATCCAGAATTTAGTCGAACTAACCGGCCCTTCCGGGTTTGAACATAATGTACGTGATTTCATCATTGATGAGATCAAAGACCATGTGGATGAATATAAAGTTGATAATCTTGGAAACTTAATTGCCAAAAAAGGGAAGAAAGGGCCAAAAGGTATCAGGATCATGCTGGCAGCTCATATGGATGAGATCGGTGTGATCGTGACACATGTTGATGAAAATGGTTTTGCCCGCTTCCACACCATCGGCGGTGTCATGGAAAGGAATTGTGCTGGCGGGCGGGTTAGATTCATGAATGGTGTCGGCGGAGTGATCGGTGCAGAACCTGGGGGAACACGCCAGGCAATGCCAAACATCCCCAAATTATATATTGATACGGGTGCAAAGAATAAAGCTGAATGTAAAGTAAAGGTTGGAGATGTTGGTGCATTTGAGCGTACATTTATGGATCTGGGAGATAAGTTCGTGTCAAAAGCAATTGACGACCGCATCGGCTGCGCGGTCCTTATAGAATTATTAAAGATCCTCCCAGATGGCCCCAACGAGATCTATGCGGTGTTCACAACCCAGGAAGAAGTTGGGCTCCGCGGTGCAACTACCTCTGCTTATAGCGTTGATCCTGATCTCGGAATTTCTATTGATGTTACTCTTGTTGGAGATACTCCGAAAGCCAATTTCATGGAAGTCGGCCTTGGGAAAGGCCCAGCTATAAAGATCAAAGATGGCGGTATGATCTCTGATCCGAGAGTTGTCTCATGGATGGAAGCAGCAGCGAAAAGGATCAGAATTCCTTATCAGCTCGAGATTCTTGCTGGTGGAACAACTGATGCCAAATCAATACAGATTAGCCGCGAAGGTGTTCCAGTAGGTTGCGTTTCGATCCCATGCAGATATGTCCACTCCCCTTCAGAGATGGCAGATTACACAGATGTTAAAAATGCGATCAAGCTGTTTGTAGAATTATTAAAGAAGCCTGTTAAATTGAATTAATTTGTATATTTATTGTAGTGTAATCGTCAAATAACATAGCTTGACTATGTTATTTGATGGTGTTATCATGCCAATTTAAGGTAACCTATGAACGAAAAATACGAAGACCCATTCCTTGACAATGAGATCGAATCAGAACCCTCAAGTCAAAAAAAGATAAAACCTCAAAAGAATTTTTGGGACAATTTTACTGTTGAGATCGAAGTAAAGTCCATTCGGAAACTTGGCCTTTATATAGCCGGATTTGTTGCTGTAGCAGCATTGATCTGGGCAGGCTGGACTTATCTCCCTGAACTTATCAGCTCAATGGTCATCGAAGATAATAATATCCCAGTCAATGAACCTGACAGCACTGAGGTTGCTGAGCAACCAAATTCTGTCGTAGATAATTTCAACATCCCCCTTGATACAAGTTCAAAGTCGGCTGTGATAGTTCGCGAAGCGAATTTAGAAACTGTGATCCCCTCCAGGGATAGAATTGAAGTCATTGAACACATTATCGTCGCAGGAGACACTCTTTTTGAACTTGGGTATCAATATGATCTTGATCCAACAACCATTCTATGGGGAAACCGTGAGGCTCTAGGTGATAATTTTCGGATGATATCGATCGGTCTAAAAATGAATATCCTGCCAGTTGATGGTGTCTATCATAAATACAGATCATCACAGACTCTTGAAGAAATAGCTGAAGAATATTATGTAACAGTCGAAGATATTATTAATTATCCCGGCAATAATATTGACCCTTATGAATTTGATCCTGAAAATCCTGGAATCCCTGACAATACCTGGTTGATCATTCCAGGTGGAGAAGCTGAAGTAGTTGACTGGGGTCCCCCATCCATTTCACGTTCCAATCCTGCTGTGGCAGCTTATTATGGACCTGGCTCTTGTGGAGCGGTAGCTGATGGCGCATATGGAGATCTTGTTTTTTATTGGCCAACAACTTCGCATTGGATTTCTGGCTATGATTGGAATCCACCACTACATGAAGCAATTGATATTGGTGGTACAAGTGGAACTCCCATTATGGCCTCTGATCATGGTGTTGTGGTCTATGCTGGCGATTCAAATACTGGATATGGGAAACTGGTTGTTATAGATCACGGCTTTGGCTGGCAAACAGCTTATGCCCACCTTGCTTTTATTTCAGTCGGATGCGGTCAGAGCGTTTGGCGTGGTGATAACATCGGAGGTATGGGAACAACTGGGAATTCTACTGGTGTTCACCTCCACTTTGAAATAAAGAGTACAACATATGGTAGAGTAAATCCCTGGTTATACCTTGAAGATTAACCTTAACCCAAAAATCTAATTATATAAAAAACCCGATTTAATAGGTCGGGTTTTTTTCTTTAAATCAACCCTGATGTTATACTAAAAATCAATATGGAAAAACAAAGACAGGCAAAAATAATCGCAACAATTGGTCCAGCATGCTCAGATGAAAAGGTACTTAAAGATCTGATCAATGCAGGTATGAACGTCGCCCGGTTAAACTTTTCTCACGGCGACCATCAATCTCATCTTGAAATAATAAAAAAGATCAGATCAGTTAGCGGCGAGCTTGGAAAACCAGTCGCAATCCTTCAAGACCTTCAAGGTCCGAAGATCAGAGTTGGGGATATTCAGGAAGGCGGAAAACATCTGATTGAATACAGCTTCTTTACTGTTTCGAATATAGACAGGAAAGATCCCAACCACATATTTATCAATTACCCCCCCATTGTCCAGGACCTCGAGGTCGGCAGCAGAATATTCTTTGATGATGGAATGCTGGAATTGATCATCAGAGAAAAAACGGACGAGCATCTTGTTGCCCAGGTCCTTCAGGGCGGTATCTTGTATTCAAAAAAAGGCGTAAATCTTCCAGGCATAGATATCAAGATCCCAGCATTCACAGAAAAAGATAAACGGGATTTGCAATTTGGTCTGGAAAATTGTGTTGACGCTGTAGCTGTTTCATTTGTAAGATCAGCTGAGGATATTAAAAAGGTTCGATATGCGATCCAGGAATTTTCTGAGCTTGATGATTCAATCCCAGTTTTTGCTAAACTTGAGCGCCCAGAGGCTATCCGCTATTTTGATGAAATCCTCTCATTATCAGACGGGGTCATGGTAGCTCGCGGAGACCTTGGTATTGAGATTGAAACAGAACGAGTTCCGATTATCCAGAAAGAGATCATTGAAAAAGTCAATAAAGCAGGGAAATTGGTTATTACTGCAACACAGATGTTAAATTCGATGATCACAAATTCCAGACCTACCAGAGCGGAAACATCAGATGTAGCAAACGCAATATTTGACGGCTCTGACGCTGTGATGCTTTCTGGCGAAACTGCCATCGGAAAAAACCCGATCAAATCCGTACAAGTAATGGACACGATCATCAGGAAAGCAGAAGATAATCTGAGTGAGTGGGGACATTGGAAGGGAAAACAGATCAAATCCTATTCAAATGATGTCCTGGCGGTCACACACGCCGCTCATGAGTTAGCTAATGACCTTGATGTTCAAGCTATCGTTGTATTTACTCAAACAGGCAGAACAGCCAGACTTATGTCGAAGACTCATCCCCGGGTTCCGATCATCGGATCAACACCAGTCGCCCGTACATTCACAAAAATGGCCTTTTTCCGGGGAGTATACCCAATAATCCTTCAACCAGTCCAAACTATTGAGGAAATGCTGGAGCAGGTTCAAAAAGAAATATCAAGATCTGCATTCATAAAATCAGGGCAGCAGATCGTTGTGATAGCGGGTTATCCGGTTGGAGAGATCAATCTTCCGAATTTTGCAATGCTCTACACAATTAAATAATTCTTATCTTAATGTGCTTAAATAAAAAGAGGGCCATAATATGGCCCTCTTTTTTTGTTACTCTTTATTGTTTTCAATCACTTTTCCTATAATAAATCCAATAATGGTTGAAACAGCTCCAATCGCCAGAATGATTAACCCCTTTGTTAAATATCCTGATCCAAGGATCGAAAAGATACCGTTTAAGACCATTGTGAATGGCTCATATATGAAAATGGGAACTGTTTCCCCGGAATTTGCCAGTATCTGATAGATAGCATCATACGGAACGAATTTGATCACAAACCCAACAGATATTAGAGGGAGTGATGCAAGGATCAGTGGCCAGCCAGCTTGCTTAAAGAATGTCTTCACAGATCTGGTGCCAAGCCCTACACCAATAAAGAAGAAGAATATCACTATTATTAATCCATATCGGGCAATCGTCCTTGTTAGAAGCAGTGATGATTTAAAGGCTTTTACATCTGCTTCATTTCCTTCAACCAGATTATCAACTTGGATTTCATCCTTTATAGGATCAAGCAGATCACCTACCTGCCCCTCAATGCTTTCAACAATTTCAGCATACACTTCATCAGGAGGTCTGCAGGGATTAATATCTTCAGCGGAATCCTGTTGCATCAGATCATACATCTCAATAAAATCTGTCCTGGTACAGGTTGGAAGCTCTTTAAAAATCATGTCCACTATAGGGGCGATACTTTCAAAGGTGTTCTCTTTCCAACCCCTTGTATCAAATTCAAATTCAACAGTGCTCTTACTGCTGTTCAACCATTCAAAGAACCCCCCATCGATTTCTTCAAGTGTGTCCCTGAGCATTTTGGGAGGGAGCAGTAATTCAAACAGGTTCTCCAATTTTCTATCTGAAAGCTCATCAAGTGAAGTCACCAAAGCCCTGTTCTGTGCAGACAATAATTCCATCTGTTCGTCTCGTTCATAATACTCAACTGCATTTTCAGCAATATCAGCAAATACATCTGTATCAAGAAGCTCATCGTCGATTATTCCCACAAGCTCTCCTGGTTCAAGTACCAGATTTACAAAATCTGCTGAAATAATTGATATCGGGATACAAATTGATACAAAAATGAGAATTATTATCCCAAGTATTTTCAGTAATTTATTGATGAATTTCATATTCTATCCTTTAGTCCAGATCTTCGTGATCTTTAATATTCTCAATTGGTTTTAAATCTGAAATAAGTTCTTCTCCAGAACCATTATTAATTATCTGGGATTTTCGATTTCTATACTCTGTTATCAGCACACTAATTATTATGGCAGTGAAACCCACAGCAAATACTATCAACCCTTTCCATATCATTGCGGTGCCGATCAATCCAAAGATCGAGGTCAATATTGATTTGCTTGCTACTGTCAGGAAAGTGGGAATACTCAAACCTATCCTTGTAATTCCAAAATTAATAATTCCTTCAGACGATATGTTAAACAGTATCCCGATCATGAGAATGATCATTGATGTGATCAATAATGGCCAGCCAACCCAGCTGAAAAATCCCCTGATTGTTCGAGCTCCTAAAATTATGCCCACTAAGAATATTCCAGCAGCCAGGACCCAAACATAATTCAATACATCTCTCACAAGGATCAGAGTATTTCGCAGCACTACTATCTCATTGCCTCGCCCTGCTAAATATTCGTCAATATTAATCTGATCTGGTATATCCTCAAGTAGAATTGCTATTTTTTCATCTATCATTTGCAAAGCTTTTAAATCCAATCCATCCGGAGGTTTACAGGTAAAATCCCATGAAACCAGATCTACTGCACTGCATTCTGGCATTTCCTCAAACACCATCGCCATAGCTACTGAAATATTCTCAACCACATTGATTTTCAATGGTCTAAAATCTATTGATATTCCAGTTTGATATCCTTCTGAGTTCAGCCAAATATAAAACCCATCTGCAATTTCTCCAAACAGGTCACTTATCATTTCAATCGGAATAAGTACTCTGAGCGCTTCATTCATGGTTTCTGCAGGGATAGCTTCAACCATTGTCATGGTTGAAGTGCGCTTTATGGTTTCATCTGTACCCTCATCCTCGGTTTGAAGTTCAACCAAAACCTCACCAATAATTACTTCCATGAACTCAGAATTTATTAATTCTTCATCAATCATTGAAAATACATTTTCTGTTGAGAATAAAAGGTCACTGACCTCATTTGCTACAATAGTAATTGGAAGCAGCACGGCGACAATGATCATAAATATTATTCCCAGGATTTTAAAGAACCAATTGAAACAACCCATTGTCAACCTCCTGCCACATTCAATATAAATATTTCAGCTAATACAAAATTATACTATCCAAGCTTAATATCCAAGTTAAAATTCCATTAAGAACCTGAATTTTTAAAAGCCCTGGTCTTCCTCTCCCAATTTGGCATTAAATAAAAGAACTCCCTACTAGTTAGGGAATTCTTATAAATTTAGAACATCAATTGGTTTATTTGATCCAGCGCTTCTTTTGAAGGGCGCGTGTCTTTTTGTGTAAACCTGTTTAATGGCTTTCCAGGTGTCAACCCAATAACATCAGTGAATGATTTGCT
>JAUWSD010000015.1 GCA_030610225.1 Chloroflexota bacterium | reverse complement strand
GAAGGGGATCAACGCAGCGCTGATACCAACTACCTGGTGTGGAGCAACGTCCATATAATCGATCTCAACTGGAGATGCGAATTGGAACCCGGATTTAAATCGACTTGGGAACCTGTCATTCTGGAATTCGCTGTGCTCTGTGATCGGGATATTTGCTGGAGCGATAAAGAATTTATCTTCAAAGTTTGCTGAGAGGAATACAATTTCACGTGAAATATAAGGTACGATCAAAACCTCTGGCGCACCTGAACCTGCGATCTTCTTTGCAATCGCTTTTGTCACTCTCTCACCAGCTTTTACAATTACCTTGCCTGCTTTGTCTTGAACATCTTCGCGCAGCATGCGGCCAACCAGATCTTTTGATTTTGGCTTCATGGTTTTTATAACATTTCGATATGGGGTTTCAATGAAACCGTAATCGTTTACTGTTGCGTATGAAGCCAAACGTCCGATAAGACCAATGTTTGGTCCTTCAGGAGTTTCGATCGGGCATATTCGGCCATAGTGGGAATGATGAACGTCACGAACATCAAAGCCTGCTCTTTCACGGCGGAGACCGCCTGGGCCTAATGCTGATATTGTTCGTTTGTGTTTCAGCTCTGAAAGCGGGTTTGTCTGTTCCATGAACTGAGACAACTGACTTGAGCCAAAGAATTCTCTCAGTGCAGCTACAACAGGCCTGATGTTGATCAGTGTCATCGGTGATAAATGTTCCTGATCACGGATTGACATACGTTCCTTGATCACGCGTTCCATTCTGCGCAAACCAATTCTCAGTTTATTCTGGATCAATTCACCGACGGTTTTAATTCTGCGGTTTCCAAGGTGGTCGATATCATCTGGGTCAATTACACCATTATTGATGTTGATCATTCTTCTGACCAGATAGATGATATCCTGCTTGGTCACAACACGCTGATCAGGCGGAACAATTCCCTCAAGCTCAAATTTTTGATTAAGTTTATAGCGTCCAACTTTTTCCAGGTCATAGTGTCTCTGGTCAAAGAGCTGGTTCTCAATGAACTCACGCGCATTATCAAGAGTTGCCGGGTCTCCCGGGCGAAGCCTCTTGAAGAATTCAATCAATGCCTGTTCAGCAATCGAATGCTTACCTTCCAAATCCCAATCCGGTTCCTGGCGTAGTGTTGATGTAATGTACATGCGGTCTGGGTTGTTATCAATATCTTCGAATAATGAAATTATCTCTTCATCGCTGCCAGTCTTTAATGGAGCAGTGTCCAGGCCATCTGATACTGCTGCTAATGCGCGCAGGAAGATGGTCACTGGAACTGTTCGTTTTCGATTGAATTTTAATGTCAGGTAATCGCTCTTCCTGGTTTCATATTCCATCCAGGCTCCACGGTCTGGGATCAATTTGGCAGTTGCCAATACCCTACCAGTGGAACGATCTCTTTTTGCTTCAAAATAAACACCTGGTGAACGGATAAGCTGTGAAACAACCACACGCTCTGTACCATTAATAATGAAGGTGCCTTTGGGAGTCATCTCTGGGAAATCTCCCAGGAATATCTCCTGCTTGATCGGTTCCGGCACATCAGGCCCAGCCAATAATACAGAAATATATAGAGGACTGGAATATGTCAGGTCGCGGTCAATGCACTCATCTACTGTATGCTTTGGATCTTCAAACCAATATCCCAACTCCCATTGTTCAGACTCTGGGCTTTTGCTTGGGAAATACAATCTCATCCCTTTGTTATACGCCTCAATTGGTGATAACTCATGGAACAAATCTGTCAGTCCATCTTTCTTTAATCGAATGAAGGATGTGATCGGTACTTCGATCAGGTTAGGCAGATCCATTTTATTCGGAATATTTGAATAAGATTTCGTTGGAATCTTATTTGTCATTTACTTTCTCCCGGGGTTTTTTACTAATTCTTTTATCGAAATTTCCTCAATTTACTTAGGAATATTTTTTATATACACGCGTTTAAATACATAAGCGCTGTTTTGCCAATTCTTGATTATATCGAAATTAGATATTTCAGTCAAGAAGATTATCATTCACTTTTTAGTTATTTTTCTCTATTTTTTTGTTTGTTTTATCTGAATTCTGATATTAGAAAAGTCAGATTTGATCATCACCTTTTCTGCAGGATCCAGTACTTTATCATTGACTGTAATTTTTTCAATGATTCCACCAATGAGCTGAAGATCAGTTTATTCCTGAGGATAATATTCACCTTTTGCCATTCTATTTATATTTATGTGCCCTTCATTCTGCTCTACGGTTATTTCCTCTACCATGCTGGCACCATAACCATCACCAGAGTCAGAATAGATATAACTCGTGGTTGAACCTCTTGTCCCTTCAGCGGCATACAATCTCAGAATTCTGCTGCTATTCTCTTTTACTGGTATTACTGCTCCAGACCTGACAAACACAGGAATCTTATCAATCTGTATTTTCACGATATATTCTCTATCACCTTCATATACCGATCCATCATAAAAATCGATCCATGCACCTTCCGGGAAATAGACATCTCTTTCTTTTTGTCCTTCCTCCAGCACTGGAGCAACCAGTAAATGATCCCCAAAGAAAAAGCTGTCCTCAATTTCTGATAAATTTCCGTCATCCTGATCCCAGAACATAGGTCGCATCAAAGGGAAACCGAATTCAGAAGCCTGCCAGCTACAGGTGTATATATATGGAAGCAAGCGCTCTCTTACCCGGAGAACTTCCCGAATAATATCCACCGCAATCTGCCCATATTCCCACGGTTCACTGTCTGGTGTCTGACAGCTTGCATGGTTCCTGAAAAAGGGAGTGAATGCCGCTAGTTGGAACCAGCGGATAAATAATTCTGTGTCAGCCTTCCCTGAAAAACCTCCAATATCTGAACCGGAAAATGAGATTCCAGATATACCCAAATTCAGCAGCCCTGACACGGTCATTTTCAATGCATCCCAACTGGATTCAATATCTGCCGTCCAATGCCATGCATATCTTTGAACTCCCACCCACCCTGACCTTGTCAGCAGCCATGGCCTTCTATCTGGTCTGAGTTCGCGCATTGCTTCATATCCTGCCCTGTTCATATTCATACCATAAACATTATGAGCCTCAGCATGATTGCCCTTTTTACCTTCAAGATTATGGAGCGTAGACAATGGCAGTGTAGAATCTCCATCAGAAACAAATGATGCGGGCTCATTCATGTCATGCCAAATTCCAGAAATCCCTTCATCTAATAAAGCAGAATATTTCCCTTTCCACCATTCGCGTGTCTTTGGATTGGTAAAATCCGGGAATGCTGCCCATCCCGGCCAGACCAGCCCCTTAAAGGTCTGCCCCTCAGGTGTAGTGCAAAAATATGAATTCTCGATTCCTTCCTGGTAAATTGGGTAATCCTTGTCCACCTTTACTGCTGGATCTAGAATCGTAATCAGCTTAATTCCTTGTTCTTCCATGTCTGCTGTTAAGCTCTTCAAATCCGGATATCGTTCAGAGTCAATCGTGAATACTCTGAATCCTTCCATATAATCAATATCCATGTGAATGACACTGATTGGCAGATCATTATCCAGGTATCCTTTTGCGATCCTGCGGATATCACCCTCATTCTTATACCCCCACTTTGATTGATGGAAGCCCAATGCCCAGAGCGGTGGTAAAGGCGATCTTCCAGTTAATTCGGTGAGTTTGCCAATTACTTTTTTAATTTCACCTTTGATGAAATAGGTTCGCAGCGCACCACCAATGAAATTTACTTCTATCTCCTCTTTAAATGACAGCTTACCTTTAAAGGTGTTCTCATGAAAAACCATGTGTCCCCTATTTGAATTCGAGCAATAGTAAACAGGCAGGGGCATATAGAGCGGACCTTCTTGAAATTTATAGCTCCCACCTGGGTCAGTGTTCCAAAGCTCGAAGCTGTTCCCACGCAGATCAAGCCTGTTTGCCTGTTCACCCATTCCAAATATTTTAGTTTCTGACTCCAGCTCAGCAGTCTGGGTCCAGGCTTTTCCTTCCAGTCGTGGGGGGTTTTCCTGACGAATTAATTTCTTGCCTTCAAAATAACTGACACTCCCACAGGGATGAATTTGCAGTTTTAACTCATCAGATGAAACTACCCAGCTGTCATCAACCTGTTCAACCTTCACATCTACATCTGACCAATCATCTTTTATAACAGCATATTGAACTGGCAGATTTCCTGGCGTCCATGTTGTTCTGACCATATCTTTTTTCAGAAATACGATCTCTAATTCGATCTCATTTTGGAAACTGGCCCTGGCACCATTCTCTATCACCTTAACATCAGAGAGCTTTCCAGGAATCCTCAGCTCACTGCCCTGCTTATTAACAACAGACCAGTATGCCTTATCTGCTTTCTTTTTCCGATTTGTGTATATGATCGTTCTAAGTGCGTTCCCCAGTCCGATCCCTTTGATTCCATCCAAGAGTTTCTTAAAATTTTCCATATGAAAATTATAACAATCCTTTGGTATAATCAAGGACTGAAATTCCGGTGGCAGATATACCCGGGTAATCAAAACTGCGCTGTTAGCTGATCAAAGAACGCAGTTTGCGTTCTTTTTTTAATATTAGCAGTAATCATGGAGATTTATTAAGATGCAAACAAATGAAACAAAAGATTTAAAGAAATATATTCCATCAATTGGCGTGATCGTTATCGCAGCCTATATTGCTGCCCAGATGCTGTCTGATATTGCCAGCTTGAAGATAGGATTGCTGGGGAGTCTATCGGTTGATATGGGTACTTTCATCTACCCGATCACTTTCACACTGCGCGACCTTGTGCACAAGATCCTCGGGAAGAAGAACACCAGGGTCCTTATCATCACTGCTGCAGTAGTGAATCTATTCATGTCCCTTTATTTGCTTTGGGCAGCAGATTTCCCCAGTGATCCGGAATGGGGATTGGGGGCTGAGTTTCAATCTATCCTCGCACCAGTGTGGAGAATTGTGATCGCATCTATTTTCGCAGAATTGATCAGTGAGCTGGTAGATACTGAGATCTACCACTGGTTTGTCACTAAGATTACCACCAAATATCAATGGGCACGAGTTCTAATATCAAACTCCGTCAGTGTCCCGATCGATAATGTCATCTTCGCCATTGGAGCTTTTGCCTTCATCCTGCCGTGGACAGTGGTCTGGGAGATCTTCCTGGTAAATCTTCTGGTGAAATATGGAATTACCCTTCTGAGCTTACCTTTGATTTATTTGGTGCCAGATAATCAAAAATAATAGTATTTAGCAGATCGGAAATATTTAAATTTAAAACGGGCTGTTACCAGCCCGTTGTTTTTTTCGGACCCCACCATGCCGTGTGTGACTAAGTTTTGAACCTGCATACGCAGGTCTGGAACCCGCTCCGACGCTTTGCCTTGGCTCAAGCCTATCGCATCGCAATCGCGAATAAGGGTTCCGATTTTTTAGTGTTGGCTCAAAACCGAGTGGTCACATCGCGAACACAGTAGGGTCTTTATAATGTCTTTATACCATGAAATATTTAGGCTGGATAGTATAATAAAAACCTGATAAATTGGTCCAAAATAGTAGATTATGAAAGAAAATAAGTATCAAGCTGGTGGTGGAATAGTAATAAACAAGGGCAATATCCTGATTTTAATGCGTCCAAAACGTAATGAAATACGCCTTCCCAAAGGCCATATTGATCTGGGAGAATCAGCCCAGGAAGCTGCCCTGCGGGAAGTTGAGGAAGAAAGCGGACTCTCAGGTTTGGAGATAGTGGCCAACCTCGGGACTCAAGTAGTTGAATTTGACTTTAAAGGATATCACTTCAATCGCACAGAATATTTCTATTTGATGGAATTATCATCCGATTCAACAGAGGGTCAACCAGAAGACCAGTTCGAACCCAGGTGGGTTTCTACGGATGAAGCGCTTGAATTGCTGACTTATGAGCCTGAGAAGGAATGGGTTCGAAGAGCAATGCCTTATATTAATAAAACCTGAGAAAAAATTTCCATGTTTTATTAAACGGAACTTTGTTCTGTCATAATAAAAAAGACGGATGATCACTCATCCGTCTTTTATTTCATGCTTTGTTTTAGTCTTCTTTCTTAATATCGTGTTTGATATGAAGATCCTTATACTGTTCATCTGTTACATCTGAAGGCGCATCTGCCATCAGGTCACGAGCCGCTTGATTCTTGGGGAATGCGATCACCTCGCGGATATTATCCTCACCGGCCAGGATCATCACTAAACGATCAATCCCAGGAGCTATACCGCCATGAGGTGGTGCGCCGTACTCAAAAGCTTCCAGCATATGCCCAAATCTTTCTCGTGCCACTTCAGGATCCAGCCCGATCAACTTGAAGACTTTTTCCTGCAGCTCAGGCTCGTGGATCCTGATCGAACCACCAGCGACCTCATAGTTATTCAGCGCCAGGTCATACTGCGTCCCACGCATATTCTCTGGTTCTGTATCGATCAGATGTTTATCTTCCGGCATCGGTGATGTGAAGAGATGGTGGCTGGGATCCCAGCGCTGTTCTTCCTCACTCCAGAATGCAAACGGGAAATCGATCACCCAGCAGAATGCCAGGATATTGGGATCTCTCAGTTCCAGGATGTCTCCAAGATGAATTCTTAGTCTGCCCAGAGCATCGAACACAACCTCTTCTTTATCTGCCACAAATAGCAAAAGATCTCCAGATTCAGCACCCATCTTTTCTTTCAATGCCTTCAATTTATCTTCTGACAGGAACTTGGCAAATGAAGATCTCACTTCATTTTCATGTGTGACCGCCAGATAAGCCAAACCTTTTGCTTTGAATTGTTTTACGTATTCAGTCAATGCATCGATCTTTTTCCTGCTGTATCCGCCCAAACCTTTAGCGTTTATTCCGCGGACAGATCCTCCGCTCTTAAGAGTATTTTCAAATACACCAAAGCCGCATCCTTCAGCAACATCAGCTATATCTACCAATTCAAGTCCAAAACGAATATCTGGTTTATCTGAACCAAATCTATTCATTACTTCTTTATATGTAAACACTGGCCATGGTGTCTGCAGCATCTTTTTCTCAGGTGCCAGCTTCAAAACCATTGCGGAGAACATTTCCTCAGTCAATTCCATTACATCCTCACGCTCAACGAATGACATCTCAAGGTCAAGCTGTGTGAATTCAGGTTGGCGGTCTCCGCGCTGATCTTCATCACGGAAACAGCGTGCGATCTGGAAATATTTCTCAACACCAGCAACCATCAGGAGCTGCTTCAGCTGTTGAGGGGACTGCGGCAATGCATATACTTTTCCAGGGTGAACTCTGGAGGGAACCAGATAATCCCTGGCCCCTTCAGGAGTGGTCTTGAAAAGGATTGGAGTCTCTACTTCGATGAATCCCTGATCATCCAAATAATCACGGATGAATTTAATTGCTTTGTGGCGCAGGACTATGTTCTTGCTCATACGTTCACGGCGAAGGTCAAGATAGCGGTATTTAAGTCTTAAATTCTCATCGATATCTTCTTCTTTATTGATCATAAATGGAGGCGTCTTTGCTTCGTTAAGAATATTCACCTTCTCAACTTCAATTTCGATTGCTCCGGTTTCAAGATCTGGATTGACCATTTCGTCAGGTCTGTTACGAACCTTTCCAATTATTTGCAATACCCATTCGTTTCTTACGGGTTCAAGAGCGGCATGTGCTTCCGGGGAATCAACCGGATCTGCTACCAGCTGTACTAGCCCAAATCGGTCCCGCAGATCAATGAAGATCAATCCACCGTGATCTCGCCTTCTGTTCACCCATCCAGCCAAAGTTACCTGTTCACCTGCATTTGTATTTCGCAGTTCACCACAAGTATGAGTTTTATGCATTCGATCCTCCAAATCTCAAATCGAGATTATTTATTTACAAAGAAAAGCCCGTCGCATTTATGTTGGCGTCGGGCGTCTTTTCATCATTCAGGCAGAATTCTATATTTCTGCCCTAGCCCTAACCATATCATTATTATTTGATCTTAAGTATAGGCCTTTAAACATAATTTTGAATTATAGCATAACTGCCAAAGCTATCAACCAATATCACCCGGAAACCGGATAATTTTTATATAGGTCAAATGCCTGTTTCCATTAGGGACACTTATACCATTGATTAATCGCAGTAATAATGTATAATTTCACTAATTACATATGTGTATATGTGCATATGTTATAAGAATAGAGAAAAGGAGCAAATTGATATGACATTAAAAGAAGAAGTCTATCGCCTACATGCTAATGTATGCAGCGGCATTGCGGACCCAAAAAGAATCCTGATCCTCTATAAATTAGCAGAATATCCAACTAACGTTTCAGAATTGGCAGAAGCTCTGGAAACACCCCAACCTACAGTCTCAAGGCATTTAAAAATATTGAGGGACTGCGGGTTAGTAGCTGCAACAAGGGACGGTAAAGCGATGATCTATAGTCTGATAGATCGAAGGATCATAAAAGCTTTAGATCTTCTGCGTGCAGTATTAGCAGAATCACTTGAATCAAAAAGTGAGTTGGCAAAAACTGCAACAAAGGCAATGAACACAGATATATAAATTTGGAGTTTTTTACTTTATGAAAACATTGTTAATTCTCGGAGCTGGAACTGGCGGCACAATGGTGGCCAATAAAATGGCACAAGCATTGGATATGCAGGAATGGAAGATCATCCTTGTTGATAAGGATGAGAACCATTACTACCAGCCTGGGTTCCTTTTTATCCCTTTCCAGATATACTCCCCTTCCGATGTGATCAAACCAAAGAGGGATTTCTTTCCCCAGAATGTTGATTTCATCTATTCAGATATTGAACTGATCGAACCGGAGAAGAACAGGGTCAAACTAGCAAAGAACAATCAGGTTATCAATTACGACCATTTAGTGATCGCAACTGGAAGCCATATCCATCCTGAAGAAACTGAAGGTTTGCTTGACGGCGGTGGATGGCAGAAGAATATTTTTGACTTCTACACGGTCGATGGCGCTACAAAGCTGAGCAATTTCCTGAAATACTGGAAAGGCGGCCGCATGGTTTTGAATGTGACAGAGATGCCCATCAAATGCCCTGTTGCCCCGCTGGAATTCCTTTTCCTAGCGGACTGGTTCTTCACAGAAAGAGGTATTCGCGACAAAGTTGAGATCGTATACGCCACTCCTCTTCCAGGAGCTTTCACCAAACCTAGAGCGTCATCGATCCTTGGTGATTTCCTCGAAAAGAAAGGCATCTCACTATTACCGGATTTCAACATCTCAGAAGTTGATGCCGGCAAGAATAAGATCATGTCATACGATCAGAAAGAACTCGATTACGACCTCCTGATCTCCGTACCGACAAATATGGGAGCAGAAGTGATTGAGCGGTCAAACATGGGTGATGAATTGAATTTCGTGCCAACACATAAGAACACCCTCCAAACCAAGAAATGGGAAAACGTCTGGATCATCGGCGATGCTGGGAATGTCCCCGCTTCAAAAGCCGGTTCAGTCGCACACTTTATGCTTGATGTGGTGATTGAAAATATTCTGCGCGCGATCGAAGGACTTGAACCACTTCCACATTTTGATGGACATGCAAACTGTTTCATCGAATCCGGATTTGATAAAGGTATCCTGATCGATTTCAACTATGATGTTGAACCGCTCCCAGGGAAGTACCCCCTCCCCGGATTTGGGCCTTTCTCCCTCCTCCAGGAATCTGCGGCCAATCACTGGGGCAAGATGACCTTCCGCTGGCTGTACTGGAATGTGCTTCTCAAAGGCGGTGAGCTGCCCTTCGAGTCCCAGATGAGCATGGCAGGAAAGTGGCAATAGCATGGAAAACGATCTCGCTCTCCTGAATGAAAAAGTTGACGGTCTGGTTGCTTACTTTGAAGAACAGCAAAAACGTCAGCAGGCTTTCGATGAACTGAAGGATGACCTGATCCCTATCGCCAACCAGATGATCAAGATTTCGATCGATGAGCTGGCTGAGATAGGCACCGAATTCAGCGGTGAGGACCTCCTCTTCCTGTTGAAAAGGGTTCTTCGTGACACCAAGTTATTGATCAAAACGCTCAATCATCTCGAAGCCCTGATGGGGATGGCTGATGAGATAAATATATTAGGAAAACAAATATTCTCATCCACTATTGAAAAGTTGGACGAGTTCGAAAGAAAAGGTTATTTCAGATTTGCCAATCAAAGCATCAAGTTAATGGATCGTGTAGTTGAGGAATTTGATGAAGCTGGAATGGATCAACTTGCAGACAACATCGGTCCTATGATGAAAACTGCCAAGAAGATCACACAGCCAGAAGTAATTGGTTTGGCAGACAGAGCCTTGGACGCACTAATGCAAAACGAACAGGATGAGAATCCCCCATCAATGATGCAGATACTTGGCAAGATGCGGGACCCGGATGTTCGCAAAGGATTATCAAAAATGTTAAGCCTGCTGGAAGCAGTAGGTGCAGGATAAATATCTAAGGAGATTTAAATGTCTGAAAAATTAGTACTCGAAAACCTGGAATGGGATGCCGATGGATTTATGGTGGATAATTCGGCTTGGACAGAAGAGATTGGAAGTTCGATCGCAGGTGATCTTGGGATCACTCTCACAGATCGGCACTGGATCGTGATCAATTTTTCAAGGGATGTATTCAACAGCGATGGCGATGCGCCCTCACTGAGAAAGATCACAAAACAAACAGATGTAAACACAAAAGAGCTTTATGCTTTATTCCCGGGCGGCGCGGCAAAGATCGCAGCAAAGATCGCTGGCCTGCCAAAACCTACAGGATGCATCTAGAAACAGGAGAAATTCAATGACAGATCAACCAAGAAAATTATGCCTGATCGCTTCAAAGGGTTCCCTCGACATGGCTTATCCCCCACTTATTCTTGCTAACGCTGCAAGGATGACTGGTAGAGAAGTGCATATGTTCTTCACTTTTTGGGGCTTGGACCTTGTCAACAAGAAAAAGATCAATAAGATCAATATTTCCTCTATTGGAAATCCCGCCTTCTCCATGGCGCCATATGCTCCCTGGCTCAAGATCCCAACATGGTTGGGTATGCTGCCCGGGATGTCACATGTTGCCACCTGGATGATGAATAATGAGATCAAGAAACTTGATTTCCCGCCAATCCCGGAATTTATGGAAATGATAGTTGACGCTGGCGCAAATGTGTACGGCTGTAAGATGTCAATGGATATGATGAACTTGAAAGAAAAAGACCTGATCGATGGCGCTGTAATGTTGGGCGCTATGGAATTCATGGATATCTCTGAAGGTTCGAACATTATATTTATCTAGCAACTCTCCTTGTTTAAAGAAAAAGCCCCCAAAGTTGAGTGGGGGCTTTTTCGATTAACATGAATTCCTTATTCAAATATTTTCAATGCCCTGTCCACGCACGCTATAGTCCCCATCACCGACAGCTTAT
>JAUWSD010000146.1 GCA_030610225.1 Chloroflexota bacterium | reverse complement strand
TTATGTTGAATACCTTGGGGACAAAGCAGATTAATTTGACAGATTTCTCTTAATCAATAGGTTACAGGTTTGATTCCTGTGCGGGCCTGTCGGATCACAGAAATACGGGAGAAAACCCCGTTTTTTTGTTTAATATCTAAGTAAAAGGAGTTCTTTTAATCAGGTAAAACAACATAGAACAACACTAGATTTAGCAATTATTATATAATTCATCGAATAGAATAATCTTTATGAATCAACCAATTTTATAAGGATACTGGTAATAGATGAAATTTTTAATTGCTGGATTGGGATCAATAGGTCGGCGCCATCTGCGATTGCTCGCAGCTCAAGGGCAGAAAGACATCACATTATTCCGAACACACCAAAGCACTCTGCCAGATGAGGAACTGGCAGGGTACCCGGTTGTAACGGATTTAGGAAAAGCCCTGGCGAAAAAACCTGATGGTGTGATCATTTCGAATCCTTCAAGATTGCATATGGATATCGCCATCCCGGCGGCTGAGGAAGGGTGTCATATATTGCTGGAAAAGCCCATTTCAGATTCATTGGAAAGGGTTGAGGAACTGCAAAAAGCTGCGGAGAAATCTGGCAGCGAAATTCTGATTGGTTTCCAATTTCGGTATCACCCGGCTCTGCACTTCATTAAAGAAATCCTGCAAACAAACCAGTTAGGTAAAGTGATCTCGTTTAGAGCGCATTGGGGAGAATACCTCCCAAACTGGCATCCAGGGGAGGATTATCGCCAAAGCTATGCAGCCCTAAAAGATTTGGGCGGGGGAGTGATCCTCACTCTCACGCATCCGCCTGATTATTCCAGAATGCTTTTTGGAGAAGTAGAATCCTTATGGGCCTTTTCAGGAAAATTGGGAAAGCTGGAAATTGATGTGGAAGATACCGCTGAGATCGGCCTGAAGTTTAAGAATGGCCCTATCGGCAGCGTGCATATAAACTACAACCAACAACCTCCAAGGCACCAACTTGAAATTGTCTGTACAGGGGGAACTATCCGGTGGGATAATGCAGAGAATAATGTAATTTTCTATGATGGTAATAAGGGAGATTGGAGTACTTATCCTCTGGATGAGAATTTTGAGCGAGATACATTATTTGCTTCTCAGATTCAGCACTTCATCAATATTGTGGCAGGAGAGGAAAAACCGTTTTGTACTTTGGATGATGGGATCTGGGCAGTTAAATTGGCTCAAGCCGCTAAAATTTCTTCCCAAGACAAAAAGATGTTCTCATTTTAATGACCTTTATGCTAGAAGACTTGTTTATCTTGGCGTTGAGAGCAAAGAGATAAAAATCTTTCAATAATCTATATGAGTTGGAGAGTAAATTATGAGTAAATTACCCCAGAAATTTGACCTCACTGATCAGGTTGCTATTGTGACCGGAGGAGCAGGGCTTCTTGGTAATCAATTCTGCCGCACACTGGCACAAGCTGGGGCAGATGTAATAGTTGCTGATCTTGATCAAGGACTTGCGGAATCGGTTGCCGCGGAAATAAGGGATGAGGGATTTAAGGCAGAAGCTTTTGCTCTTGATGTGATGAACCCGGATTCGATCCAGGAGATGGTCGATCATATCATGGGGAAGTTCAACCGCCTGGACATCCTGGTAAACAGTGCTGCCCTGGATCCGAAATTCGATAAAGAACATCAATCAAAACAAGGAACTAATGCTTTTGAGGATTTTCCTCTCGAAACGTGGAATCAAGCTTTGGGAGTCAATCTCACCGGAATGTTCCTATGCTGCCAGGCTGCCGCAAAGCCAATGCGCGCTCAAAACAGCGGGTCGATCATCAACATTTGTTCCACCTATGGGTTGGTTGGTCCCGATCAGCGTCTTTATGAGCGTGAAGGACAGCCAAAACAATACAAGCCAGTAACCTATACCGTAACCAAGGCTGGTGTGGTGGGACTCACCAAATACCTTGCCACTTACTTTGCGGGAACTAATATTCGTGTCAATGCTCTTACACCAGGCGGTGTATTTAATGAGCATGATGAGGCCTTTGTTGAGGCTTATTCGTCCAGAACCGTGATGGGGCGCATGGCCAACCAGGACGAAATGAACGGTGGCATACTCTTTTTAGCATCATCCGCCTCTTCCTACATGACTGGGAATAATTTGATCATTGATGGCGGCTGGACAGCCTGGTAAGTAAAATGTAGAATTCAATTTATGTGAATGAATCAGCCATATATGATCGCATAGTGTATTAAAATGGATCACTTGGGATTTGTCTGGGAATGAAGAAGCAAAAAATTATGAGAAAAGTTAATTTATCATCTATTTTTGGAGCAGCATTATTATTAGTTATATTAATTTTCTCTTTAGTACAGCCAAAGGGCGTGACTGCGGGAAAAGATACGCCGGAAGCAGTTGTCGTTGAAGTATGCCATCAGAATGGGCAATCGGGCACTTATAATTTGCTATCGTTCACGGTAGATACAGTAAGAAAGGCAGAAGCGATCGAACAAGGGCATGGTGATCACCCTGGAGGTTCCTGGCTGCACAGACCCAAACGCCAAAAATTACAATGGACAGGCCACTGTAGACGATGGTTCCTGTATAAAACGAATTATAGGTTGTACAGATCCCTCAGCCAGTAACTACAATATCAACGCAAACACAATGGATTATTCATGTGGTGGTTCCTGTTGTGAATATGGAGCGGTCAGTGGTGAGCAGTATTTACTGCCAAGTACAGGAGATGATCAGCGTAATTTAAGGTTTGTAACCATCTTTGGCATAATTGGTTTGGGATTCTTAAGTTCAGGTTTGGTCTCAGCGGGTATTGGGATCCTTAACAAAAAGGAAAATTAAGAGGCCTTGGGATGACAGTGTTTAAGGAATATCGGAGAAAGCTGAATTGAAAATTGATCGAGCATCTGGCATTTTAATGCATATAACATCGCTGCCAAACCAGTATGGGATCGGAGATCTGGGCCCAGGGGCGTATGACTGGGTTGATACCCTCGCGGACATGGGTTGTGCCTATTGGCAGATCCTGCCAACAGGTCCTACAGGGTATGCCAACTCTCCATATCAATGTCTTTCAGCAATAGCAGGAAACCCGCTGATGATCAGCCCTGAGCTTCTCCTGCGGGATCAGATATTGAATGAACAAGACCTGAATTACTTACCTGATTTTCCTGTGGAAATTGTCGATTTTCCTAATTTGATGAGCTGGAAGAATAGCTTGCTAAGAGTTGCATTTCAAAATTTTCAAAGTGGAACCTACCTGAAGAAAGAGTTCGAAGAATTCAAACATGAAGAAAAGGATTGGCTGAATGATTTTGCTTTGTATATGTCCTTGAAGGAACATTTTGCCCTGGATTCCTGGGCATTATGGCCAAGAGGATTCAGGGACAGGTTGCCTGGATATATTGATAAACACATTTTTGAAAATGAGAAAGAGATCGAAAAACATAAGTTTCTGCAATTCTTATTCTTCAGGCAGTGGGATGAATTAAAAGTTTATGCAGAAGAAAAGAAAATTAAGATAATTGGTGATCTGCCGATATATGTAGCACATGACAGTGTTGATGTATGGGTAAATCGCTCACTATTTAAACTGGAAAAAGATGGAAGCCTGGAAGCTCTCTCAGGAGTGCCACCAGACTTCTTCTCTGAAGATGGACAGCTGTGGGGAAACCCGATCTATAAATGGGAAGAACATGCTGCAGAAGGATATGAGTGGTGGATAAATAGATTGACGAAGCTAATCAAAATGGTGGATATTATCCGAATTGACCATTTCAGGGGATTCGCAGGATTCT
>JAUWSD010000099.1 GCA_030610225.1 Chloroflexota bacterium | reverse complement strand
TCATTACCCAATCTGATAGCTTTTAAAATTTCAGAGCCATGTCTTTTTATTTGGAGGGGCGACATTCCACTTATAAGACTTAGTTCCTGCTTGCTTTTTGGCAGATTGTTCACGATCTCTATCAATGTCCTGTCCCCAATGATTTTAAAAAGCGGTTTGTTAAGCTTCTCTGCTTTTTTATCACGGTATTGTGCCAGACGCTGCATCACTGCTGCCTGTCTGGGCGTAAATTTATTTGCCCCGTTGATCCGCCAGATATTAACAGGTTGAGGTTGAGGAGTATTTCCGTTTACTAATGTCAATCGCGTGAAATCTTCCTGGGCTATTTCCCAACTTCCATTTTTCTCAAGTTCTTTCTTGAGAAGGTTCCTCATTCGGATCAAATAGACTGTATCAACTCGGGCATAATCCAGCATTTCCTGTGGCAGCGGCCTTCTGCCCCAATTTGCAGTCTGAAATTTCTTAGCCAACTTCTGACCATAGAATAAATCGACCAGCGAGCCTAATCCAACTCTTTGATAACCTAAAATTCTTGCAGCGATCATTGTGTCAAAGATATTATTGAACTCAAACCCAAAATCCCTCTTCAACACTAAAAGGTCGTATTCGGCAGCATGGAAGACTTTCTCTATCTTTTCGCTCTTAAACACTTTCCCCAACAGGTCCATGTTTCCTATTCTAAATGGGTCGATTAAATAATCTTTCCCAGGAATTGAGAATTGGATCAAGCATACTTTCTCGCGGTAGGCATATAAACTATTTGATTCAGTGTCAACAGCCAATATAGACTGTTTCATGAACTCATCCACAGCTTTAGACAACTGTTGGTCATTTGAGACCAAGAGTAATTCACTCTCATATTTTTTCATTGGGTTTTATTATATTACAGCTTTCATATACAGCAGGGCATCAAATTACAACAGAAGCTCAATTACTCGCCATATCTGTGTTACAAAGAAGGTCACAACCAAGCCCATAGCAACTGGCAAGAGCGTGGCAAGCGTTGTCCATTTCACGCTGCCAGTCTCTTTGTAGATCGTAGCAATTGTTGTGCTGCAAGGATTGTGCAAAAGGCTTAAAAGCATCAAATTTATTGCTGTGAGTATTGTCCAACCCCCTGCTGTGAATATATTCAGCAATGCGGCACTGGACTCCAGCTCAAAGATAACACCTGTTCCTTCGCCAACTCCCGCTAATCCACCACTCAGAACTGTAAGCATTAAGATAGTAGGGATCACGATCTCATTTGCAGGTATCGCGACAATGAATGCCACCAGGATCACCCCGTTCAAACCGATCAGGATTCCAAAGGGATTAAGGAAATTGATTAGATGCTCAGCGATGCTAAGGTCAGCGATGATCACATTTGCGCTGATCCAGATCGCTGCTCCAGCCGGTACTGCAAAGACTATCGCCCTCCAAAGCACGGCCAGAGTACGGTCAATTATTGATGTATATAAAGTCTGCCAGAGGTTTGGGGGTCTATAGGGCGGTAGTTCCAAACTGAATGTTGAAACTTCTCCTCGCAAAACTGTCTTTGAGAGAGCCCAACTCACTCCAAACGAGATTGCGATTCCCAGCAAAGCTATCGCTACAACGCTGAGAGCTGAGATAAAACCAGCCAGATATGCAGGAACCAGCGCACCCATAAAGACCGAAGCCAACATTATCTGTGTAGGCCAGCGCCCATTACAAAGCGAAAAGTTATTAGTGATGATCGCTATTAATCTTTCTCTGGGGCTGTCAATAATGCGGGTCGAGATCACTCCGGCAGCATTACATCCAAAGCCCATCATCATGCTCAAGGCCTGCTTGCCATGTGCTCCAGCCTTCTTAAAGATCCTGTCCAGATTGAATGCCACTCTTGGCAAATACCCAAAGTCTTCCAACAGAGTAAAAAGCGGGAAGAAGATCGCCATTGGGGGCAGCATGACGCTTATAACCCAGGCAGTTGCCATATAGATCCCATCCAGGATCAAACCATCGATCCAAAAAGGCACACCAATGTTGGCAGAAATCACTTTTAGCCAGGGATATACTTTTTCAAGCATTAACTCGGCTAACCATCTGGAAGGGACATTTGCCCCAACAATAGTGATCCAGAACACGAGAGCAAAAAGCAATATCATGATCGGGAAACCAGTCCACTTATTTGTTACGATTTTATCGATCGTCCGATCCAGGTCAAATTTCTGCTTTTTATCCGGTCTTTCAACTGCCCTGTCTGCGATGCTTGCTGCATCTGAATAAATAGATTCAACCAGCTTCTGGTGGAAATCCCCACCAACTTGGGTTCTGAGTTCTTTAGCGGTTTGAAGGATGTCTTTTTTATTTACACTCACTCAGACACCTCCAAAGCCTTATTATCTTCAACTCCCACCTGAACGATACTCCCGATCTCACCGCTTTCAACTGCTTCAGCGATCTCTTCGTCCCCGTCAAGTAAACGCAGCGCCACCCACCGGGGGTTTGGTAATTCTGGATAAACGACCTTTAATTGATCAACGATCTGTGTGATCGCATTTTTCAGTTCTGGTGGTTCATTCTTGATCCTGTACGGATTAGTCTTGATCTGTTGATCAGCAACTTCATGTACGGCAGCTAAAAGCTCCGGTATTCCTTGGCCATAACGAGCAGATGTAGGAACTACAGGAACACCAAGATCCCTAGCCAACATGCGGTCATCGATCTTTAATCCCCGCCTTTCTGCCTCATCCATCAAATTCAAACATACAACTACCTTATCTGTGATCTCTAGGACTTGTATAACAAGGTTAAGATTTCTTTCCAGCCGGCTGGCATCCACTACAACTATGGTTACATCAGGTTGGCCAAAGAGGATGAAATTTCGAGCTACCTCCTCATCCAAACTGGTCGCTAGCAGTGAATATGTGCCGGGGAGATCGACGATCTTATATCTTTTATCACCATATTCATAAGCACCCTCTGCCCTGGTGACAGTCTTACCTGGCCAGTTGCCGGTGTGCGGCCTCAGTCCTGTTAGGGCATTAAAAACAGTGCTTTTTCCTACATTCGGGTTTCCTGCCAAAGCGATCACATGATCGACTTCTTCGATATTTAATCCAAGCTTCTTTAAATTTGCCGCATTATAGGCCGGGCATTCAGCACAAGCTTCCTTAGGTGCTAAGAGCTGCGTTTTATTTTTTTCAGCCATTATTCAACCTCCAAATGAGGAGAAATAATAATCTGGTCAGCCTGTTCTTTTCGCAGAGCAATGATCGCCCCCCGGATCATATATGCAGTTGGATCACCAGCCGGGCTTTCAAATTCTGCTGAGATGACTGTTCCTTTAAGGATACCCAGGTCCATGAATCGTCTGCGTTCCTGCCCCCGTACATGCGGGGAAATATGTTCAACCTTCGCCGCCTGCCCCGGAGCCAAGCTACTCAATGGAATGCAATCAATAAAGGATTCTTTCTCAGTGACAATGTCGTGAACTTTAATGTACTTAGCTGCATTTACCGGTAAAGCATGTGCCTTCCCATCATGAATGAAATGCACTTCTGTATCTGTTAACTCAATTACCTTGATGACCTCCTCCGGAACAATATTCTGCCCCAGAACAATGGATGCCAATTCAACAGGATCATCTGGAACGCTGACGATCTGAAGCGCTTTGTTCAAAGGAGCATCACTTAATAATATTCCGGGAGCATCAAAGTACTCACCCTCTTTTGTAGGGATCAGGTCGCCGTGTGGATCGTGAACGGGATGGCCAAGCTTCTTTGATATTTCTTCAACTTGCTCTGCGCTGAGGATATGTTCATAGTCGTGAGCTTTTTCATGCCATTCTGTTTCATCAAAACCGGTATGATCCGCCAAGTAGCGTTCATATATCCTGTGTGCTCTGATCACTCGCGTGGCCAGCTCCTGACCAGATTCTGTCAACTTGAAATAAGCTCCATCTTCAGTGACAAGACCATCATTCACCATTCCAAATATCACACTGGCAGCTAGCTCTTCATCTACTTGATTAAGAAGTGCCAATGCTTTGATATCCAGTTGATCCCCTTCCAAGCTCCTTTTCTGAATATCTTTGGCAATATGTTCCCGTAAAACTTTTTCAGAATATGTTCTTTGATTCTGCCATCTAAAAAACAATCCTTTTTTCGGCCAGAATATCATGGCACCAAAAAGGATTATTAGAAAACCAATTACTAATGGAATTACAGAGTTAACCATCATTAAATCTCCGATTAAATATAGACAAGCCCACCCCTTGTATGCTTACCCTGAAATTGCATTGGAGAATCAATTAGACATTGAGAGCAGTTATAATTGTGTTGTATGTATCGATCAGTGCTTCACCAAAGAGCTGCACCGCTATAAAAACTGCCAAAGCGATCAGCAATATTATCAAGGCGTATTCAACTAAACCTTGTCCCTTCTCTCTTGCTGTAATTAACATAATACACCTCACCTAATAAAAATAATAATAAAATATAATAATAAAATATAATAATAAAATATAATAATACTATACACTAAATCAGAATAAAAAAATCATTCTTCTTCAGTAATATCTGCAAAGCTAACCCATTTCTGGGCTTCGTACGGGCCTTTAGCAATGAAATCAGGGTCATTCTCAAACTGCTGGATCGTCCAATCGCTTTCTCCAAGAGGGACAAAAGTGAAATTATTTCTCTCGATCCCATCAGAGGTGAATTCATATGCTGAGAAGTTCATCTCAGGTTTATCCACCCATGAAATGAACATCAACATATGCCCAAATTCTCCATAACCATTATTATTGATCGCATCGCCCATATGCAGATCATCGATCAGGATCACTTCAGCAGCACCTTCGCTCACAAATTGGCTGGCATCTAAACCTGGCTGATCCAGCTCCCAAAGATAACTGATAAATCCCGAATCATTGGATGTATATCCTTCAAATAAAACTTCAGGGTTATATACCGGATTTTTGACTTCCCATTCAACCGCTCTTCCGAGGATATTTATCCGCTCTAATTGCTCTTCAGCTCCAGTTTCCAATTGTGCAAAGGCATCATCAGCCATGTCTTCCATCTGAAGTTTGATCTCGTCCCATTTATCCTGAGCCATCTGTTCCGCTTCAGCTTCCAACTCATTGACCATATTTCGTCCAAGATCCTTGACCGCCTCTTTAATTGTATCCAGCGGCGCACAGGCTAACGAAACAAGTAGAATCAATAATATAAATACCAATAGTTTGGATCGATTTATCATTGTGTTTCCTCTGAACTATATTTTAGCCGATATTATTTGATTATTCCTTACAAAACTGTTATCATATTTGTAAATAGAACTTCTGTTCTGGCATATTTCATGAAGATAAAAG
>JAUWSD010000024.1 GCA_030610225.1 Chloroflexota bacterium | reverse complement strand
TGCATTTGTACATTGAACGAAAAGGTGAATATTCCCTGGATGAAGAAGCTGCAAGGTTGAAAGTTCGGGAACAGATGTTGAAATCGCTGCCAGAATATGGCGATTACGAAGAGATCCTTGGTTATGATCCGCTGAAGCTTTCCTGGTTTGAAGAGGGTGCTTTCGCAAATTATATGTCAGCACAGGTTGAATCTGGAGCTGATATGGCGCATATTAAACCCCCACATATGCAGCCAAGTGATCTTATTATATCGAAACTGTTAAAAAAATATAGATACAAAAAAATGGTCTGGTCTTACCAAATAATAATTACCTTATCAGTCACAATAATGTATGGGGCTCTAACTTTCCTTGTGTACTTCTCAAAGCCGAAAAGTGACATCAAACGGGCTTTTGCAATATATCTGGTCATGATGTTCTTTTGGTCTCTATTTGCCATCTTAATTTATACTGACTTTGGTTATCCAAATTTGATAATAAGGTGGATGGGTACAGCGGCTGTTTTTTCTATGCTGGCGATCTTCAACTTTGTACAAACCTTTTTTGGAGTATCAAAATCCTGGGCCCCAGATGTATACATATATGGAGTTTTAGCTGGAGGTTTTGGGTTTTTTACCGATACATTTGCCAAAAATGTAGTAATTGTTGATAACCTGGTGCATTATGATCTGGTTCCATTGGCTTTCTTGATGGCAGGGCCAGGATATCTCCTGATGTATTTGAGTGTATATGAAATCTACCGCGGGTATAAGATCACTACAAATGCAACCCAGAAGAACAGATTCAGATATTTACTGATTGCTTTAGTTTTGATCATTTTTTCATCATTATTAAACTTTACACCGTTAGGAAGATACCCAATAGATATAGCTGTCAATGGAATAGCAGCGCTGTTGATATCATACTCGATCCTTAAACATAATTTGATCGAGATCCAAGTGGTGATCCGTACTGGTTTGTTTTACACGATGTTAACAGCTATAGTTGGTGCGGTTAACTACCTGGCGATCTTCGTTGCAATAAATGCCTTTGGTTTTATTTCAAATGAAAACCTGGTCTTTGTCTCTATATCAGTGGCTATTGTGACATCTGCATTATTGACACCTATGCGAGATCGTTTCCAGGATTGGCTGGATAGATTATTTTACAGAACTAAATATAATGCCAATGAGATGTTGGAGCGATTATCAAGGGCTACTGCTTCTATCTTGGATCTTGATAAGATCACAGGCTTGATCCTGGATGAGATCCAGGAAACAATGCTGATCAATAATTCTGCAATATTTATAAAAAGAGAAAGATCTGAATATTTTGAAATGATTGGTTCTAAAGGATATTTGGACCCGATCGATGTAAAGTTCAGATTGGATAACCCTGTGATCATGTGGCTGGGGAATAAGAAGGAAGTTCTTCAAGGATCGGTGCTTGCTACTGAACCTCGTTTTAAATCAATGTGGCATGATGAGCAAAAAGATATTGAAAATATTAATGGGATCCTTTATTTACCAATCGTCGTAATGGGAAATATGCTAGGAATTCTGGTAATTGGGCCAAAGAAATCTGAGCAGATGCTCACTAGCTATGACCAATCTGTCTTATCTACTCTTTCAAACCAGATAGCAATTGCGATTGAGAATGCCAAGCTGTATGAAGAGCTGGAAGATGCGTTTATTGAGACAATAACGACCTTAGCAGATGCGATTGATATCAGAGATTCTTACACCAGTGATCATAGTCAGGTTATTGCTTCTCTTGCCAGGGATACAGCAAAAATGATGGATTTATCGGCCAGCGAAGTAAACGATATTTATTGGGCGGGTTTGTTACATGATGTGGGAAAGATAGGAATACCAGATGCAATTCTATTGAAACCCGGGAAGCTTACTAATGAAGAATGGGAAATAATGAAAAAGCACACGGTTATTGGTGCTGAATTAACTGCAAAAATTAAAAAGCTGGAGAGGGTTGCCCCTTTGATCCGCTCCAGTCATGAAAGAATTGATGGTACAGGATATCCAGATGGTTTGAAGGAAAGTGAGATTCCGATCGGTTCAAAGATCATATCAATTGTTGATGCATACTCAGCAATGATGGACGATAGGGTGTATTGCAAAGCAAAAACCAAAGAGGAAGCAGTTGCGGAATTATTGCGCTGCTCAGGAACCCAGTTTGATAAACAGATCGTGAAATTATTTGTCAAAGATGTAATAAAAAAGATCTAGTGATATGGATAGAATTAAAGAACCTATAAAATTTGGAAGAATTCTACTGTACCTTACGGTGAGTTTTCTTCTCGGTGCGCTTTTCCCCATCCTGGCAACAATTGCTCCTTTATTGAAGTTTGGTTTAGCTTTAACGGTTGATAACTTTATAAGAATTCAAGTTGAGACACCTGTTCTGTGGATCTTCGATCTCATACCAGTTTTTGCTGCATATCTTGCGGGTGCGGTTATACGCAGGCAAAATCAATTGCGGATTTTGGCCCACCGCTTGACAGAAGAGATCGAAGAGAGCACTTCTGAGATGTCTCTCCAAAGAAATTACTTTGAATCTCTCTATGAAAATATCCCGGCTCCCGTTGTCACCCTGAACAGAGATCAACAGATCCAGACATGCAATCCCGCATTTGAAGAATTATTTGGATATAAAAAAGAAGATATCCTGAATAAAAAACTTGATCTGCTGATCACGGATGAAAAGAATTACAAAGAAGCTCAAAAGATCACATGGAAAATTTTGGGCGGCAGATCAGTTGAAACCCAAGGGATCAGGAAGAAGAAAGATAGGTCTTTAATAGAAGTAGACATCAAAGGTGTTCCGATAATTATTGATGGACAGAAGGTTGGTTCATTGGCAATTTATAATGATGTGACAGAAAAGAATAAACTTGAACGAGAGCTAAAAGATTCAATGAAAACTCTCGAAGTTATGGCAACTCGGGATTCACTTACAGATCTTCTTAACCGCAGAGCGATCAATGAGTATGCTGAGAGCGAATTAGAGCGTGCCAAGCGGGAAAAAACGAATATATGTTATGCGCTAATTGATATGGATAACTTGAAAGAGGTAAACGACCATTTTGGGCATTTGATCGGAGATGAGGCCTTGAAAACAATTGGCTCTACGATCAAGAATAGCTGCAGAATATATGATAAGGTTGGGAGATGGGGTGGTGATGAGTTCCTGGTGATCTTCTCTCAGAAAAAACAGAAGGATTGGATCAATTTTTCTGAGAGGATCAAAAATGAGATCAATAATAATCTATTGATAGTTTCGCAAAGCAGAAAGATTAAGATAGATGTGTGTATGGGAGTTGCGTGTTACTTACCTATGGATGGGGAAAAGATCACTGCTGAAGAGCTGCTGCACCGCGCTGATAAAGCGCTGTACAAAGCAAAGCAATCGGGCAGAAATCAGGTTTGCTTATATTCTGAGAATTAGCGATCTAATATTTCAAGCAGAGGGGCAGTTATTTCTATTAAGATAGAATTTAGGGTTATTTTTCTGCGATGATGTATGAAGCGAAATTGCCATCAGAGATGATCTTAGCTTCCAGTCCATTAGCTTCGACCATTGCTTTTATCTCTTTGGGGGAATGAATATGACTGCCCATCAACGCCAATTTCTCTGCCAGGGCGACCAGCTTTACAGCGAAGAGCTTTATATCCGGTTCCTCGATCACTAATTTGCCCCCAGGCTTTAGAATCCTGATCAGCTCTTTGATTGTGCCTTTCTGGTCTGGAAAATGATGAAGGGCATCAACAACCATGATGCGCTCAAAGTGATCACTTGGGAATGGGTTTTCTGTGACTGAGGTCTGGACAAGTTTATCGTGTCCTTTGATCTTTGCTTCAAGGATCATAGAGCGGGAAAGGTCGCTGATAAATAATTGCCCCACATGTTCCTTCAGGGCAAGTGAAACCCGGCCAGTTCCTCCGCCGGCATCTAACAGCTTTCCTTCTATCGGGAGATCAAGTAATTCAATGAACAGATCGGGATCGCGGCTGCCAATCACCTTGTCGTATAAGGGCGCCATCCAATCAAATAGTTTGTTATTTGGCATGCAGTGATTATACACTTTTTTAGAAATCCAGCTGAAGGTGCTGATCTTTTAGCCGCTGCTAAAAGTGTCGTTCTACCAACTTGTGAAAAATGTGGCTCCTGACACTCTAATGGCGGCGGTAGATGCGGATAACTAGACAATTCTACATACATAGCGATGTTAAGTAAGAAAAAGCTACAGCAATTAAATTTATTGTGGCTTTATGTTATAAAATAGAGGAGTTGACAACAATGGAGAGATCATGAAAAATAAAAAATTGTTAAATGGCTTAATCTTATTTATATTATTGGCTGTAATTATTCCTGGTTCTTTATGGATAGCCTCCGCTGAATCAAATTCAAGCCGTTTTGGTATTTCAGTTCAGGAAACTCATCGGTTGGTGAGTGAAGGCGTGTTCTTGCTGGATGTTCGATCACAGGAAGATTGGGATGATGGTCTTGTGCCAGAAGCCGTTTTAATTCCCTTAGCAGAATTAGAAAATCGCATTGATGAAATACCAGATGGGGTACAGATCATTGTAATGTGCAGTTCTGGTTACAAGAGTTTGGAGGGGGTAGATATTCTCCTTGATGCAGGATTTGGAGATGTGTTCAGCATGAAGGGTGGGTTTAAAGAATGGGTAAAGGCTGGTTTTGAGGTTGAGTGAGGAGCATTTGATGGGAGACAAAGAATTTCAGGAAAAAGTGGTTTTGGTTACCGGAGCCAGTGATGGGATCGGAGCAGAAATCGCTTTTCACTTTGCAGGTCTTGGTGCAAATGTGATCGTGAATTTCAACAGTAATGTTGAGGGGGCGGCGAAAGTTGTTGAGCGGATAAAAGAGATCGGGGGGGATGCTGAAGCAATCCAGGCTGATGTGTCGGATAAGGAACAGGTTGATCTAATGATCTCGACTGTTCTTGAGAATCACGGCCAGATCGATATCTTAGTAAATAATGCCGGTATCTATCCTTCAAAAGAATTTCTTGAGATGAGCGTGGAGGAATGGGATCGTGTGATCGATGTAAATCTTCGGTCAGTTTTTCTTTGCTCACAGGCAGTTGGGAAGCAAATGGTCAAGAAAGAGATTAATGGTTCAATGATCAATATATCATCTATTGAAGCCAGATCACCTGCCCCAAAGCATGCCCATTACAGCACTGCAAAAGCTGGGGTTGAGATGTTTACTAAGACCCTGGCCCTGGAATTGGGAAGATATGGGATCAGGGTGAATGCTATTGCGCCGGGATTGATCTGGAAAGAAGGTTTGGAGCAGGCATGGCCTGAGGGCGTTGCCAGATGGAAAAAATCAGCCCCTCTCAACCGGTTAGGCAAGGCATTGGACATAGCACAAACATGTACCTTTTTAGCTTCAGAAAAGGCTGAATGGATAACCGGTGAGGTCATCACAGTTGACGGCGGGATCCTGGCAAGCCAGACATATTAATTATGAAAAATAAAATTACCGTAGAGAAAATAATTGAATTATTGAGTTTAGAGCCTCTGCAAGATGAAGGTGGGTTGTTTATTCAATCTTATGTGTCCAATGAAAGCATAAAGGCAGAAAATCTACCTAAGAGGTTTGAAACTGATAAACCTTTCGGGACTGCGATCTACTATTTACTGACATCTGAGCCTGATTCTTTTTCTGCACTGCATAAATTGCCAACCGATGAGATCTATCATTTTTATCTTGGTGATCCTGTTGAGCTGCTTAAGCTTCATCCAGATGGCAACTCGGATTTGACTGTTCTGGGGCCAGAAATATTGGATGGGCAGAAGGTTCAGCACGTGGTTAAACAAGATGTCTGGCAGGGCTCACGATTAATTAAGGGAGGGGAGTGGGCATTGCTTGGTACCACGATGGCACCAGGATACACGGACGAGGATTTTGTATTAGGTGACAGAAATGTATTAATTAAGAAATATCCTGAGAGGGAAAATCTGATTAAATGCTTAACGCGATGAAAAAACACGCATGATAATGCTTTTCTTGTGAGAGGGTCTCCTGACATAATCTATATAAACTTATCTTGACGTGGGGAAAAGAGAAAATATACTACTCATTTAGTGATAAGTGAGTTGTTAAAATGATTCTAACTTCAACCCGAAAATTAAAAGGACTTGCTGCGCTGATCTGGTATATCGGCGGGTTTATTTTGCTATTTAAGGGAATTTCATTGATCGAAGAAGCAATTATACTGAGACCAACTCAATATTGGCACTGGGTTGGGATAATAACAGGGATTGGAATCGGGATGCTAAAAGCGGCATTCATTTTCAAGAGAAGTATTCACAGGAATATGGATAGAATTGATAGCCTGGAAGATCCGCAATTATGGCAGTTTTACAGTCCAAAATTTTTCTTTGCCCTGGCATTGATGATCACCGCAGGTGTATTTTTGTCCCGAACTGCACATGGAATTTACCCGATGTTGGTAGTTGTAGGAGGATTGGACCTCAGCCTGTCAATGGCCTTGATCGGAAGCAGTTTTATTTACTGGAAGAGGTGGAAATAAGCTCTTGTGTGTGATGGGGGGACAGATTAAAGTAATTTATTCTCAAAATTAGAATTTGTATTTGATGTTTATTGATTTCTGTATTAAAATTGCGTTTGCATACTATTAGATGATTGTCTAAGTAAAAAGCTCAGATGAATAAAATCAATAAATATACAACCCTTTTATCAAAAATTCGTAGCTATATGTAATAGATATTATGGCTCTATTTATTTAATACTCAATAAAGGAGAATATGGAATGCTTGAACAGATCAAGAAGAACATAGAACGCATCAAAAGTAAGGGTGCAACTTATGTGGATACCAGATGGTATCCATATGAAGAAAAGAACTCACTTGTAATGTGGAACGGGAACCTTAAGAATAATGAGTTTTCCCGCGAAAGTGGTGTTGGGATCAGAGTGCTGTACAAAGGAGCATGGGGGTTCTCTGCATCGTCTGATCTGAGCGACCTGGATGCAATTTACGACAAGGCTTATGACAATGCAAAAGTCGCCGCTGAAAGGGTCACATTCCCTGTGCGATTGGCAGAGAAGGATGCGATCATTGCCACTTTCGATAGCCCTAACAAGATCAATCCTTTCGAGGTGCCCCTGTCAGATAAGGTCGCTTTTATGAAAGAAGTTGATGATATGTTGAATAAACCTGGTATCGCACAGCGGATTGCTTCTTTAGATTTCGTCAAGAAGCAGATTGTCCTGGTTGATTCAGAAGGCACAGAGATCGAAAAGAATATCACAGAAGTATTCTCACAGATGCAAATCCTGGGACTTGATGAAGCAGGTGAATCTCATACAAGGAAATTCACTTTAGGTCGCGAAGGAATGATGACAAGAGGTTGGGAATCGATCCGCAAAGACCTATTTGCAGAAAATGCAGAGCGAATTGTCAGCGAGATGGGCGAGATCTTAGTAGCAGATCCATGCCCCAAGGATAATCGTTCAGTAATTATTCTGCCTGATATGATGTATCTGCAAACTCATGAGACGATAGGACATGCCCTTGAACTTGACAGGATCTTAGGTTATGAGCTTGCGTATGCAGGCGGTTCATTTGTTACATTGGATGACTTTGGAAGCCTGCAATATGGTTCGCCAAAACTGAATGCCAGAGCAGATGCAACACTCGAGAATTCTCCTGGCAGCTTTGGTTACGACGATGACGGGATCGAGTGCTCAAATAATATGCTTATCGATAAAGGTGTATTGGTTGGTGCGATCACAGGACGGCAGATGGTTGAAGAAGCAAATGCCAAATCCGGAAAACAGATATTCAAGGAAAGCGGTGGAACAAATCGGGCTACATCTTTTTACAGAGTTCCAATCGAGAGAATGACGAATATCAATATTGATCCAGGCGATGATGGAACATTGGACGATATCGTTGCTAATACCGAGAAAGGTTTACTCGTCAGCGGTGAAAAGAGCTGGTCGATCGGCTCAAACCGCGAGCAATTCCACTTTGCGACAGAATCCGGATGGTTGGTTGAGGACGGCGAAGTAAAGGGAATGGTCAAGAATCCCACTTACAAAGGCGACACACTGAAATTCTGGAATTCGCTTTCAGCAGTTGGTGATAAATCAACCTGGAAGGTTGCCTATATAGATAACTGTGGAAAAGGTCAGCCAAATCAGGTCATGCAATTGGGACATGGTGTCCCGGTCTGCCGCTTCGATGATGTCACGATAGGAGAATAACGGTGAAGGAAAAAATAATCCAAACATTACGAGAATTAAGAAATTATGCTGTTGAGAAGAATTATGAAGTCGCGATCTTCTATCAGGAAGAAGACAGTTATTTGATGCGTTTTGCTAACTCAGCGATCTCTCTGAATACAAATGAAAAATTAATTCGTTTATACATTGATGCGTTCAGTGGTAATAAAAAAGCTAGCTATACACTCATCACCGATATCAATAAGATCGATGAGATGAAACAGGGCGTAGATACTGTGGCAGAGATGGTCGAGCATTCTCAGCCTTTATCATATACGCCGACAATCCCTGTGTTTAAAGGTGATTTCATTGACGAAGAGGGTTTTGATGCTGATCTTGCATACATTAGCAATGCAGAACGCTTGAAGTTCTTCAATGATGCTTCAGAAGGAATGGAAACAGAAGACATCAAACTTTCTGGTATTTTCTCAAATGGGTGCAACACTCTGGCAACAATTAATACAAAGACTGACCATGTGCTATATTTCAAACTCTCGGACGCACAAGCAACAGTTGTTTTATCTCACTTAAAACTTAAATGGGAAGTAAGCGCTGAACAATCAGCACAGAAGAAATTCGAACTGGACCCCAACAAGTTGAACAAGGATTTATCCTTCCTGCTTGACCGTTATCAAAATGACGAACCACAGCAGGTCCCGCTGGGAGAATATGATATTGTATTCGGGCCAGCAGCAACAGCTGATATGCTCAGCATGATGGGATGGATCGGATACAGCGGTGGTTCAATGAAGAGAGGATTCTCCTTCATAGGAGAGGATAAGGTTGGAGAGAAAGTATTCTCAGATAAGTTCAATCTGTATGATGATCCCAGCAGGTTGGAAACTTTCCCATTCAAACAGGACTATTCAGGTATCGAGCGAAAGGAATTCCCGCTGTTCGTGAAAGGCGTATTCCAAAAATTCGTCTGGTCTCAGGATGATGCTGATGAATTCGGGCAGGAGCCAACCGGTCATGAGGTTATGCACCGCAGTATTGTGCTCAAGACAGGGGACAAAGATGTGGGAACCCTTGAAGAATTAGTGAATATGCCACGGGAAAAGGATATTCTTTATATCCCATTCCTGCATTACATGAATATTGTGAACCCTTCGAAAGGTGTTTTGACTGCCAGCTCCCGCTTTGGTGCTCTATTACTGAAGAAAGATGGATCGGTTGTAATTCCTTACAATGTACGCTTGACACAGAGCTTGCTCGATCTATTTGGTGAGAAAGTAGCATGGCTATCAAAGCATGAAACAATCTTCAACACATCAATGAGTTATGGGATCAGGAACCCAACAGCGTTGGTTCTCCCGACTTTCATAAAAGTTGATGGGCTCGAGATCTCACACTCAAATACATCTTACTAAGTCAGAAACCAAGCACAAAAAGGACTCATGTCACGCATGGGTCCTTTTTTCATTAGGTAAGCCTTTGACCGATCATTCCATCTATTTTTTAATGCAAATTACCTGAAAAGTGGTGAGAGATGGCAAAGAAAATAAGTCCCTCAGAGATTACCCCAAAACATATTTATCTATCCAGGCGAGATTTTATGAAGTCTGCAGCTGTGATCGGTGGAGCGGCGCTATTGGCTGCCTGCACAAGCAGCGAACCAGATGGCGATATAAAGGGTATCGATGTTGATCTGAATACAGCTCAAACTGACTATGATGATGTGATTAGCTACAACAATTTCTATGAATTTACGACATCAAAGAACGATGTGGTCAGGCTTTCAAAAGATTTCCAGACATCTCCATGGGAAGTAAAAGTAGAAGGATTGGTTAATAATCCAATTACATTGGGAATTGAGGACTTTAAAACAAGCTTTGATATAGAAGAACGTATTTATAGAATGCGTTGTGTGGAAGGGTGGTCGATGGTGATCCCATGGCTAGGTTTCCCGCTTAAAAAACTGATCGATATTGTGGAGCCAAAGGCTGAGGCAAAGTACCTG
>JAUWSD010000008.1 GCA_030610225.1 Chloroflexota bacterium | reverse complement strand
CAGAATATGATTCTTCCCGGGCCGCATCAATAAATCCGCAGGTGTTAACGATCAGTATCTCAGCAGATTCTGTATCAATAGTATTGGAATACCCGCTTTGATCCATAAGCTGAGCGATGGATTCGGAATCAACGGTGTTCTTTGCGCAGCCTAATGAAGTGATCTGATACTTTTTTTGTTTCATGTTTTACCCTGTAAATTTGAAATCCTAGTCATCCAGCGGTACAGGTGTGGGGTTGTATCGGCCATCTCTGGTGTAGATCGTATGGACGGCTTCCCCAAATATACCCATCGGTCCCAGTTGTGTGCTGTTATAGATTATATCTACTGCAGATCCATTGCCTGTGATAACCTCAATGCTGTCTTGAGCGGAGAATGCCATATTGGTTCCGCCGATAACCCGCCCATCAAATTCAACTTCACCATCAACGATGATCCTAAGATAAGTCCTGATACTTGTCATCACATTGATGGTTAAGCTGTTCCCTGAAACGACCTGAATTGTAGGAATTGCATCATTTGCTTCGTTTTCCAGGTCGTCTTCTGAGGTTTCATCATCAGCAATAATGTCGGTGAAAGTTATGGAGGTATCAGCGCTTTCAGTTTCTTCAGCTTCTACGACTTCTGTAGGAGTTAATACAGGTTCAATTTCAGATTGGACCCTCATCATCCGCCCAACGCCCCAGAAGAGGAAGAAAATTATCAGTACTCCCACGATTCCGAATACAGCCATATCAAGGTTGAATATTTCCCTAAGCTTGAAAATCGGTTTTTTATCTGGAGTTTCTACTTCTTCGACAGGTTCTGGTTCTGGTACTTCATCTTCATCTGTGATGATACCGATCTTTGTCTGCAAAGCTTCAGCAAAACGCACCAAGAGCCTGCTTGTATCCATGCCAAGGAAGTCAGAATAGTTCCTGATCATTCCTCTTGATTGAGCAGCAGAGGAAAACTTATCGATATCGCCATTTTCGATCGCATCAATATGAATTGGATTGATATGAGTATATGATGCGACATCATCAAGAGAAATCCCGAGTTTTTCACGGTTATCCCGCAACTGATTCCCTATCTCCAGGAATATCTGCTGGGATTTGAGCTTGTTGGCTGTACTTGTTTCATCTATATCGGATTCGGGTTTCGGGATAATGACTTCTTCCTCAGGTTTTTCAGTTAATGAAGACATTAATTCTTCAGCATCAAGATCAAGATGATCGGCATAAGCTTTGATAAATCCAAGCAATTGTGGTTTTGAGGGAATCAAATAAAATTCATTATTCTCTATTGATTCAAGATAATGAGCCTTGATGAATAATCTTTTTGAAATGGCCTGCAGACCAAGCCCCTTTTCTTTTCTGGCTTTCTGCAGAATTTCTCCGATATTTTTCGTCATAGTGAAAATAATAAGCTACCCGCTAAATGGCAGCGGGTAGTAGTTGATGTTTTTCTTATTCAGCTTCAGTGTTTTCTTCGATCTCTTCAACATATTCGGAAGCTTCTACTACTACCTCTACCTCTTCGGCTTCTGGCTCAAGTTCTTCCGGCTCAGTTTCCAGTACAGGTTCTTCAATTTCCAGCTGATACTCTTCTTCAGCCTCCGCTCCTGAGAACAGGACCTCTGCGTCGACCATGTAATTCTCAATCGGCTCGCCTTCACGATAAATGATAACGTCAATCTCTGGGATGAGGTCGATCGTCAGCTGAACCTTGATCTTGTGCATACCAAGCAGTTTCAGCGGTTGAGCCTGGATATTGCGTTTGGTGATCTCTGCGCCTAATTTCTCAGTCAGTTCGTTTGCGATCATCGTTGTGGTCACAGAACCATATAATTTTCCGGTTTGACCGGCTTTTGCCGGGAAGGTCAATTGCATCCCAACCATTTTCTCTTCAACAAATCCCATTTCCTTGTTGAGAACTTCACGTTTAATGTTGGCTTCCTGCTTAATGCGATCAACATTGACTAAAGCACCGGGTGTTGCCAGCACTGCAAGTCCGTGTGGTACCAGGAAATTTCTGCCGTAACCGTTTGCTACCTTTTTGACATCTCCCGCTCTACCAAGGTTATATACATCTTGTAATAATAATACTTTCATTTTCTAGCCCTTTCGTTTTTAGTTATTTTGAGCGAAGGGTACTACGCTCAACCGAACGATTTTACCAGAATTATCAATATTAGTCGAGAATTAAGATATTTGCAAACTTACAGAAATCTATATATAAAAATAGTCAAACATCTTGATACATATATTGATTAATGTTAAACTCTGTTAAGAATAAAACTATTTTGGAGGATGAACCGAATGAGTAAGAAATATTTATTGATAGTAGTTTTGGTTTTCGCACTCGTTATTGCAGGATGTACTGCCGCTGATGCACCAGAAGCAACTTGCGCTGACGAAGAGACTTTGTGTGTAGGTTTCGTAACAGATGTTGGAGAGGTTGATGACAAATCATTCAACCAGGCATCATGGGAAGCTGTTCAGGAATTTGCAGCCGCAAACGATGTTTTTGAAGTCGATTATGTTGAGACCAGAGACGCCAAAGACTACGAAGCAAACATTAATTTGTTTGTAGAAGCTGGATATGACGTCATTGTCACATCCGGATTTGCAATCGGTGACTATACAGCCGCCGCTGCACTTGCCAACCCTGACATTTATTTCATTGGCGTTGACCAATATCAGGGATTTGATGTTCCTAACTTCACTGGTGTTCAGTTCAATGAAGACTACTCCGGCTTCCTTGCTGGAGCAGTTGCAGCAATGTTGACTGAGACAGATATTGTTGCTGGTGTATATGGAACCAACCTTGTACCCCCAGTACAGAAGTTCAAACAAGGCTTTGAAGCTGGAGCAGCATACATAAATCCAGACATCACAGTTATCAGCACATACAGCCCTGGTGGATTTGAGACAGGATTTACAGACCCAGAATGGGGCGCAACCACAGCTGCACAGGCTATTGATAATGGTGCAGATATTGTATTCGGCGCAGGTGGACAAACTGGTAACGGTGCGATCATTGAAGCTGGAACACAAGGGAAACTGTGTATTGGTGTTGATGTTGACCAATGGTTGACACTTCCTGAAGCACATGCATGCCTGGTCACTTCAGCAACGAAGTTGATCGGCCCCGCAGTTATTGACATGCTTGATGCATACATGACTGACACAATCCCAGAAGGCAACTACATTGGTGGTGCAGGACTTGCTCCATATCACGATTTCGAAGCTTTGATCACTGGAGATATGCAAGATATTCTCGATCAAATCGTTCTTGATTTGGAATCAGGTGCAATCTTAACAGGTTTTGTACTCGAAGAGTAGAATTGTCACAGAAGTAAATAAAAGCGGTGTCTCTAAGGCACCGCTTTTTTTGTTAAATATAAGCCAAATTTAGAATGTAACTTTACTGAGTAACTAAAGAACGATAGAATAGGGGGAATATCTGCCTAGGAGTTTCTATATGACTAAAGAAAACAAAAAGAAGGATGATCAGATAAAAGAACGATCTTTTGGTATTGTTGGTGTTATTTGGAAAAAGATCAGTGTCCCCCTAACATCGATATTTTTAGCCCTTTTCATTGGGGGATTGATCATGGCAATATCTGGATCAGACCCATTTGAAGCTTATGGCGCTTTGTTCCAGAGTGCTTTCGGAGATATTAATGGATGGGGAAGGACTCTTGAAAAAGCAACTCCCTTGATCTTCAGTGGTCTGGCAGTCACTTTTGCCTTCAAAGCAGGATTATTCAATATTGGTACCCAGGGTCAACTTCTGATGGGCGCGATCACATCAGCTTATCTTGGATTTGCCATAACCGGGCTTCCCGCAATTATCCATATCCCGTTAGCTTTATTGGGAGGAGCTTTAGCAGGAGCTTTATTTGGTTCTATCCCCGGATTATTAAAAACGCGAACTGGGGCACATGAAGTTATTACAACGATCATGCTCAACTATGTCGCGATCAATATCACTGATTATCTGTCAAACGGTCCTCTGAAAGAAGTCTCATCCTCAGATGTTGTTGCGCGAACACCTCCAATTGAAGCATCCGCTGAAATTCCACAAGTCGCTGGTTTGCCATTAGGATTTTTCATCGCTATTATATTTGCTGTATTTGTGTGGTGGATCCTGGAGAAGACCACTTTAGGTTTTGAGATCAGGACAGCAGGGTTAAGTGGTACAGCAGCAAAATATGCTGGTATAAAAGTCACTGCCATAATTGTGATCACGATGGTTATTAGTGGTGCTTTAGCTGGTCTTGGCGGAGCAGTAGAAACTCAGGGAATTGTTGGAAGATATCAGCCTGGATTTAATACAGGATTGGGTTTTGATGGAATAACAGTTGCTTTGCTGGGAAAAGTTCACCCAATTGGGAATATATTCTCAGCTTTGCTGATCGGCTCTATGAAAGCGGGGGGTGCAAAAATGCAGTTTGTTGCTGATGTCACTCCCGAGATCACTAATGTTGTTCAGGCTTTGATGTTGTTCTTCGTTGCAGCTGATAGAGTGGTCCGTTGGATCATTCGACAGCGAGAGACAGACGATGAAGGTTTGACGCTGACTACAGGCTGGGGCAACTAGGAGATATTATGACAGATAAAAATAATAACCAGGATAATAAATTCCTTAAACATCTCAAGAAAAATTGGGCAAAATATACTGTTGGGATTTTATTGATAGTGGCAATCCTTTATAATTATGACCGGGATCCAAAAGTAACTCAGGCAGTTCTGGCTTCAATGGTCAGACATTCAACACCACTTGTGTTGGGCGCTTTATGCGGGTTGATCGGCGAGCGTTCTGGAATTATAAATATTGGGATCGAAGGACAGATGTTGATCTCTGCTTTTGCAGCTTTTATGACTACTGCCTATACAGGTAATATCATATTTGGAGTTGTCCTGGGAATATTGACAGGGATGTTCATGGGCTATTTATTGGCAATCATGTCAATAGCCTTGAAATTAGACCAGATAATTGGTGGTACTGTGCTGAATATCCTCGCTTTGGGAATTACCAGTTATTTCTATCAAGTTGGATTAAGCATGGGGCAGAAGATCCTTCCAATCCCACTTGGAAAGCTGGCTGACCTTCCACTTGTAGGACGAGTTTTATTCAATAACCCTCCAATTACTTATACCACTTTCATTTTAGTGTTTGTGGTTCATTACATTTTATTCCATACAAAATGGGGTTTACGAACTCGTGCTGTTGGCGAGCACCCCAGAGCAGCTGATACTGTTGGTGTAGACGTTTTCAAGATCCGTTATGTAAATTTGATCATCGCTGGTGGGGTTGCCGGTTTAGCTGGTTCATTTCTCTCACTTGAGGCTGTTGGCTCATTTGAAAGAGCAATGACTAACGGCAGGGGATTTGTCGCACTTGCGGTGATGATCTTTGGACGCTGGACACCATTTGGAGCATGGGGAGCCGCATTATTGTTTGGTTTTGCCTCAGCAATGCAAACCCAGATCAATTTCAGTGGAGCTTTGGATATTCCTTACCAATTCATAAGCATGCTGCCTTATCTCCTGACAATTGTGGTTCTGGCGGGTTTTGTTGGTAGATCGAGAGCACCTGCTGCTTCAGGTGTCCCATACGAAAAAGAAGGATAGCATCGCATAAAGGATATATTATGGTAAATACTGTACTTGAAGTCCAAAATATAACAAAAAGATTTCCTGGTGTTATCGCGAATGACAGCATCAGTTTTAAATTAAATAAAGGTGAGATCCATGCGCTGCTAGGTGAAAATGGTGCTGGAAAATCCACTTTGATGAATGTTATCTATGGTCTTTATAAACCGGATGAAGGACAAATATTTATCAATGAAGAAGCCGTAGAGGTCCAAAACCCACATGATGCTATTGCAAGGGGGATCGGGATGGTACATCAGCATTTTATGTTGGTACCAGTGTTCACAGTTCTGGAGAACATTGTTCTCGGTTCCGAAACAACCAATGGCCCTTCATTGAACCTTAGATCCCCGAGGAAAGATATTCAAAAGATCATCGATCAATTCAATCTTGATATCGATCTGGATACTATTACAGAAGATCTTCCCGTGGGTATACAGCAGAGAGTTGAGATCATTAAAGCTCTTTACAGACAAGTTGATATTCTAGTGCTGGATGAGCCAACTGCAGTTCTTACTCCTCAGGAAGTCGATGACCTTTTTAAGATCATGCGCTCTCTTGTGGATCAAGGCAAATCTATCATCTTCATTACTCATAAGTTGAAAGAAGTGATCGAGATCGCAGATCAGATCACAGTCATCAGGCGGGGGAAAGTGGTTGGAAGCGCAAAACCAGATGAAGCTGATCAGCAGTCTTTGGCTACAATGATGGTCGGTCGGGATGTTGACATGCATCTTCATAAGAAAAAGGCTGAACCAAAAGAGATGATCCTTGAGGTAAATAACCTTGTAGTAAAAGACGCTAATGGTAATGTTGAAGTAGATGATGTCTCTTTTGAGATAAAAGCAGGTGAGATCGTTGGTATCGCTGGTGTACAAGGAAATGGTCAAACTGAATTGGTTAATGCTCTGGTAGGGATGATCCCAACAGAATCCGGAACAGTTAAAATTAATGGTCTTCCTGCAACCAATGCCAGCCCCCGAAAGGTCACAGAGATGGGCTCTGCCCATATCCCGGAAGATCGCTTAAAAGATGGCCGTGTGCTGCCCTTTACGATTGCTGATAATATGGTTTTGAATACTTATTATCTTGAGCCTTTTGCGAAGTCCGGCATCCGTCAGCAGGAAGAAATAAAAGAATTTGCTGTTGACCTTGTAGAAAAATTCGATGTTCGTACTCCAAGCGCAGAGAATACAGCAAGTTCACTCTCTGGTGGAAACCACCAGAAAGAGATCGACGCCAGGGAATTCTCCCGCCCGATCAATTTGCTGATCGCCGCTCAACCAACCCGTGGTCTTGACGTTGGATCGATCGAGTATATCCACCACCGCATCATTGAGAAAAGAGATGAAGGCTGTGCTGTGATGGTTGTTTCCACGGAACTTGATGAGATCATGGAATTGTCGGACAGGATCATTGTTATGTTCAATGGCAAGATTATTGATACGGTTAATGCGGACGAGATCACAAAAGAGCAGGTTGGCTTATTAATGGCTGGTGTGACCGCTTAGAGATCAGGAATAAAATTGGAAGAACAAACAACTCCTAAGAGAAAAACATGGATAATTTTAGGAATTATCCTTGTATTAATCATTTGCTGCTGCACTGCAGTTGGGTATTTTGCATACACCAGCTATATGAGTTTGCAGCCGCTTGAGAATGCGGATATTGAAGTTAACCTTCAACCCGTTGTCGAAGCTGGTGCTGATCTTGATTTCACGATCACGATCATAAATATTTCTGAAAAATCCATCAATCTTAATTCAATTAATATGGGACAGGATTTTGTTGACGGGATCCAGATAGGAGATTCAACCCCGATATTTGAATACCGGGATCATTATGATCTATTGGGATTTCCAATGGAAATGTTCATCTTCAATGAGATGATATTGGTGGGGGAGTCTCTGACGCTTAAATTTGATGCAAAGGCTGTAAAGACAGGTGATTTCACAGGGCAGATGTTCATTTGTGTAGACAACACCACCAATTGTGAAATAATATTGCTGAGAACAGTTGTTGAGGAATCAACCCAAGATTAATTTTCCAGTTTAATAATTGATTTTATCTCAGGCAGGATGAATGGGATGCTGACCAGTAAACCAGCCAGCATTAATCCTGTTGTGATCCCAGCTCCGGTTAGATTGCCGTAGTTATCAATGCTGACAACTTTCATCCCTATGTAAACCAACCCGCTGGCCAAAAGGGTCCCGCCAGCAATTCTTATAATGGTTTTTCGCACTTCCAAAATCCCAGGGAATTTCTTATTGAGCAACCATAAGAGCAGCAGTGCTTCAGCGGTGAATGCGATCACATTTGCCACAGCGATACCTGCAAAGCCGTATGAGCGTGAGAATATGACAGCCATGATAATGAACCCGATTGCGTTTAAAGCGGCTGCATATAAGGGAATTTTTGCGTTCTGCTGGGCATAGAAACTGCGAGAGACGATTTCCAGCAGGGCATGTCCTGTGAGCCCAACCAGGTAGATTCGGGAAGCTAGAACCACCATTTCAGTGCCTTCACATGCAAACCCGAAAGCAACATCCACCAGGGGCTGAAGACCGACCGCAATTATTGCTGCTATTGGAATTGTGAGGGCGATAATGGCTTTAACAGCCATGTTAATAGTGTTCTTAAATTTCTCGGTTTGTTCCTGTGCAAACAGCTCGGAGATAGTTGGAAGCAGGGCAATAGCAATGGCTGTGCCGATCAATGTCTCAGGTACCTGCATGATGAACCACCCAAGATTCAGCGCTGATACAGAGCCTTCACCCATCCCTGACGCCAGATTATCGCGGACTATGAAGAACATTTGAATGAAGAACATGGTGACAACACGTGGAGCCAGCAATTTCAAAACCTTACTAACACCAGGGCTTTTTATATTTAATCTTGGTGTCCACTTGAATTTATATTTGATCAAACCCGGAATCTGGATAAGAAGATGCAGAAATGCACCGATGATCACACCATATACCAAACCCCTGATCCCAAGCCCCATCCCATTGATCGAGATAGGACCAAGCTCGAATTTACCTTCAGGTGCCAGAACCAGGGCACCAAAGATCTGACCGATGTTGTATAAACCTGGGGCCAGAGCAGGCAGGAGGAAATGTTGATTTGCATGCAGCCCGGCCATGACCAACCCGCTGATAGAAAAAACTATGATGGCGATCAGGTCTAATCTCATCAGTTCTATTGTCAACTGCTGCTGTACTGCCGGGAACCCGGGAGCAACAACTTTAGTAACGAATATTGGAGCAAAGATTGCCAGAAGGATTGCGAAGCTGGCGGTTACAATGAAAGCCAGGTTCAAAATCCGGGAGAATAGATCCCAGGCATCTTTCCGACCTCTTTTTTCCAGATATTCTGAGAGAACAGGGATGAGGGCTACACCAAGTGCACCACCTGAGATCAGCGCGGATAATAGGTCTGGAATATTATTTGCTGCGTTAAACACATCCAGTTCGTACGAAAGACCAAACTGTCGATTCACGATCAGTGAGCGCGCAAAACCGAGGACTTTATCAAAAGCGAAAAATATGCTGACAATTAATGAGGAACGGGCTAATCGACTCATATTATTCCTTTTTATTCATTGATCCCCTGGCCAAAAAAAATTAGTTAATTATCAGGTGCGTCTTGAGTTGCCTTAGCATCCTGAGTTGCTTGAGCATCCTGGGTTAATTGACATTTATTTAGTGATCTTTTGAGAATATCGTATTCCTCAGAGGTGTAGTTGAAGATCTCAGGATTGTCGATCATGTATTGAGCCTGTTCTTTCAACGCGCAATATTGCTGGGTTTCCCAGAAGAATACTATGTCTGTTACTGTCTGGGTAGCGAATCCTGCCTGCGCAGTAGCAAAACGATCAGTTGAAGTCAGGTTGCTGTTGTCATGCATGTTTGGCATATTAATAGCTAATTCTTCAAAATACTGCATGCTTGTATACCAGTTGATTCCCCACCAGCTGGCACCAGCAATATACTGGTTAGCCCAATCCCGGTAACTTTTTGCCTGGGCATCGAGCGGTCCAAATGCCTCAGCCATGTTCAGATCATAGATCCCGCTTTCAAGTTTCCCTCCTGACAGGATTCTCTGAACACCTCTATTGCGGAGGGCGGCGAAATAATATCCATCAATCTCAACGGTGTTATGATCCGGGTAATTCCCACGGAGAGTATCCAAAGTTAATATCAATGCATCCCAATTGCCAGCGAGGAAATCAGCTTCTGCACTTTCCATCAAGGCAACCTGACCTCTAAGATCGGGTGTGGGTGTCATTGTTGGGGTAGGTTCGATCGTGGGGGTGGCTGTAAAATTCATAATGAATTGAACTTGTTCGAGTTTGTCCGATGCCAGAACGTTATCCGGTTCATATTTAAGAATATAATCCAGGCGGGTGATAGCCTGCTGGTATCTGTGTGCTTCTATATCATCCAAAGCGAGCTGGTACTGAGACGCGATCTCGGTGCTGGCAAGCTGAACTTCATAATCTACCCGATCTCGAATGCCAAGTCTGTTTCCTGCAAAACCAGCAATAAGTAATATGATCAGATATATACCGATCAAAATCATTGCCCAGCGAAAGAAGCGCGGTTTCTTTTTCTTAACGTCTTCAGGAGATATTTCCTGATCTTTTTCTTGTTTTTTTATGTCTTTCATAAATAATTTCCATGTATCCAAAATTCAACTCAGCCTATTATACACGACCTCTAAATTATGTTAATAGACAAAAAAATCCCTCAAAATGAGGGATTTTAATTAATTTCTATAAATATTTTAATCTATGGACTCAAGAGCTGATAGCAAGCCTTCCAATTCTTCTCTACAGCATTTGCAAACTTCAAGGTGTTGTTTGATCATTGGCATGACCATATCGGGATCCTTTCCATCTTTCAGCATTTCTGCATAAACATCCAATTCTTCATAACAGTCTATACAGTCAGCTTCGTCATCCTGTGTGATGGCCAGCGAACTGATGATCATTTTAATTTTATCTTGCTGAATTTTCATCTAATATCCTTACAAAGTTTAATGACGTAAATTGATGCTTCAGTCTTACTGAGAAGTAAACATGTCCATGACTTCATCAACTGACAATCCAGTCTTTTCGACCAATCTTTGCTTCAATCGTTTACGGGCATCATGGATCAATTTATAAAGGGCATTACGGTTTGTGCCCATTTTCTGGGCAATAGCTTCCAGGGGCATACCGTGCAGCATCCCAGCTTTGATCGCAGTCTGCTGTTTTTCAGTCAATTCAGTTTCGATCAGATCATTTACGATCGAGAAGATATCATTTTGGATGGTTTCCTGTTCAGGAGAGATGGCTGGATCTGTGAGGATAACAGGTGTATATTCATCACCATCAGGTGTTTCAATGATGTCCTGCAGGGAAATATCTTTCCAGCGTCGCCTGCGCAGTTCAGTGAAGGCAACATGCACTGCGATCTTCTGAGCCCATGTTGTGAACTTACTTTCACCTCTGAATGTTTCAAGACTCTTCAGGATCTTGATGATCGCTTCCTGCACAAAATCTTCAACCAGCAGATCAAGATTCTGATTTACACGACTGGACAATGTGGCACGCAGGCCTCTTATCAATATTTGGCGGAGCTCTATGAGAGCTTCTTCAGAAATCGGCTCCCTCAGATCCTCCATCCATTCTTGGTTAGTTCGTGGTTCCAATAAAGTCTCCGATCAGGATTTACTACCTATTATCTTACACGAATATTAGAAAAAGATTAATCTATCCAATATGAGAAACAATCATATTCCAATTCACGGGATATCGAATCCATCTTCTCATAGCTGATCTTGCCTTCGAATAAATCCTGAAGATCAGAGTTTTGATTTTCCAGCCAATGATCCCAGCTTGACCTTGCCTCTGCTCTGGAGAAATGGAATGAAGCCCAGGAATAATCCACATAAAAATCCTCATCGTAGGAATAGAGATAAGTATTCAAGGCATGGCAGATAATCGCTTCTTTAATTTCTTCTTCAGGATGATCTGCATAGGCTTCAGTTAAGGGTTTGACCACATCAACCGATAAGGTTTGAAGGTAGTAGGTATCCAGCTGGTTATTATTCAGATAATGTTCAATATTCTTTGAGGCTATCAAGCTATCAACATTTACTATGTTCAAGCTTGCTATGAAGACCATCGAGAAGATCAGAACAGAAAAAGCATAAAAATTTTGCTTCCTAAACCAATCTAATGCGATGATTGCTATCAGGAATACAGCAAGACAAATGATGAAGACATGCGTATATGTCCTTACTCTTGAAAATCCATAAGCACTTTCATACAGGTTCAAGCGTTTCATGGCTGAAAAAAGCAAAACAAAATTCAGGGATAATAGAAGTGTGGATAGTGATTTGATCAAATTTTGTTGTTTATCAGTTTTTGTTTTACTGAAGAAAGAGATCAATATCACTAAAGCTACGGTTAGGATGGTTGTGAATACCAGCTCGTTAAAACCTCTGCGGGCATATTCAGCATAGGTATATCCTGTGAAGTCTATGTTCGTGTCACCATCAAAGAAATATTTGAATTGGATGAACACGAATGATAGAAACAACAGGATCACACTGATCTGCACGACCAGCGTTTCAATAAAACCTATGATCCCTTTCTTATCCTTATCGTTGCTGATCTCTTCATCATGGTTTTTGGACAATGAGTGCAGGAAAATACCGAGAAAGATAAATGTAAAGAAGGAGATAAAGATTAGTCTGCCGATAAGGTCAGAGAAATCAAAGTTTTTCAGGAAGCTAAATAAATTATCCAAATTTGCTGAAAAAACAGCATCAGCCTGGCTGAAAAGGAAAGAAAACACCAGGAGTATAGGCAGGGCTATCAAAAAGCCTGTAAATACCCTGCGCCAAATATTTTTCTCCTTGGATTCTTCCTGTTCCTTGTCATTCCCGCTGAAAAAGAATGGGAATGGTTTGAATATAGCAGAAAGAGCAACTCCAAACGCTGAGGAAAAATAGTCTATAAAGCCATATCTCCACCAGAGACCACCCTGCAGTGAGTTTGCCAGCAGGATCATCAAGACCAGTACAATTGCATGGTTCAGGAATTGGGTCATTGGCTCCAGCCGGAACAGATTGAAGATCGAGAAAAATGCTATCGGGAGCAGAAGCCAATATGTGGACTTTGCCACTTTGACACCTTCCAGCTTTGCCATAAGGAAACCAATGCCGATCACTACAAAGACAGTGATAGGGAAAGATATCCCCTCTTTTTGATTCCAATATAGCAGGTTGAAGATCAGTGCTGAAAAGAATGTGATCCAGAAAAATCGTTTTTTATTTTTGATTTTCATGTGAAACTCCTCTCATTCATTTTCTCCCACTTGATAGGTATTAAAACGCAGCATCTATTCAATATATAAATTGGATCTATGCTGCGTTTTAAAGTTGTATATCAGATTAGAATCTGATCATACTGAAAAGCATTGATGCTGCGACAAGTATACCTACAACGATCATAACTTTTTCTGTCGTAGTTTTATGTCTTTTCGGTGGTGTTTTCGGCTTTGGTGCTGGGCCTTTTTTCTTTGTTTGTGCCATTTTTCTCTCTTTTACTGCAAAATTTCAATTATTTTACTATATTTCCTGTTCATTTCCAACTCAGATTATGCTTCCAGGAAGGACTTGATAGATATTGCGAGTTCCATATTGATCCCATTTACTTGGCAAATTTCTTCTTCTGT
>JAUWSD010000020.1 GCA_030610225.1 Chloroflexota bacterium | reverse complement strand
TGCGGGAAGCAATGCGCATCTTTGAAACCCAGGGCATGATCCACCGCAAGCAGGGGTCCGGCACATTTGTGATCAGGCCTACCAATGTGATCGAGACAGGTTTGGAAGTTCTGGAAAGCATCCACACACTTGCCAAGCGCATCAATCTACCCGTGAAAATGGGTAATTATGAGATCGATTACCGCGAGGCAAGTGAAAAGGAACGCAAAATTCTGAATATCGGAAAAGATGAGAATGTGCATGAGATCTCCTGGGTGATGAAAGCAGAAGATCGACCAGTAGCTTACCTGATAGATGTTGTGACAGAAGATTCTCTCTCGGTTGCGGATATCAACAACAATTTCAACGGATCAGTACTTGACCAGCTGGCAGAGAAGGGTGATGTAGTTCTATCATCTTCGCGTACAGAGATCAGCGCAATTGCAGCCCCGCCGGATGTTGCCCGTGCATTTGGTATCCAAAGAGGCGACGTGCTGCTCTATTTTGAAGCCCAGTTATATACGCTTGAAGGAAAGATGGTGGACTTTTCCACCAGTTATTTCCTGCCCGGATATTTTAAATTCCACGTCGTAAGACGTGTTAATTGATGGATTGGGAGGATGCTCTCAATTTATAAAAACGAAGTTTTACTTCGAAATAAACAAATTTAACCAAATTTTGGAGGTTTAAAATGAGAAGTTTTGCAGGAAGAGATATTCTATCTCTGAAAGATTTTGAAAGAAATGAGTTCTTTAGAGTATTTGAAGTTGCAGAGCAGTTGGAACCAATTGCACGCAACCGCAGAAATACGGACATCCTGAAAGAAAAGACACTGGTAACTGCTTTCTATCAGCCAAGCACCCGTACCCGCCTGGCACACGAATCAGCAATGATCCGCCTTGGTGGACAGGTGACAGGGTTCGCAGATGCAAAGATGACCCGTGCCGGAGATTTCTATCAGGAATCGATCAAAGACACAGTCAAGATGCTCGAGTTCTACGGTGATGTGATCGTTATGCGTCATTTCCAGCAGGGAGCACCGGCAGAAGCAGCAAAATGGGCTTCTATCCCAGTGATCAACGGTGGTGACGGCTGGGGCGAGCACCCAACCCAGATCCTGACCGATTTTTACACTGTCCTGAGAGAAAAAGGACGACTTGATGGTTTGAAGTGGCTGGCTGTTGGTGATATGCGCATGCGCACAATGCATTCACTGGCTTATGGCCTCAGCCAATTCGACTGCCCGATCACCTTCGTATCACCCCCCGATATGTCCCTGTCTGATGATTTCAAGGCTGAACTGAAAGGTATGAGCCTCGACTTCAAAGAAGCAGAGCATGTTGAACAAGCGATCGCAGAAGCTGATGTAATTCTGGTAGAGCCAGTAGTCCAGCCGGATTACACAAAATCACGCGATGAGCGCGGCGATGATGTCAATCTGACCCCCGCAAATTACAAGATCACCCGTGACCTGCTTGAGAACAAAGCAAAATCAGACGCAATTCTGCTGCACTCACTCCCAAGAATGGATGAGATCCCCCCAGATGTTGACATCACTAAATGGTCACGCTACTGGCAGGAAGCATTCAACGGTGTTGTGATGCGCATGGCATTGCTTTCATTGGTATTAGGAAAGAACGAGTAGAATTTACTGTTCTGTGTAAAAGGAGAATATTATGCAAACAGATCTTAGAGGCAGAAATTTAATTAGTGATCTTGATTTCTCGAAAGAAGAAGTCGAAACCATTTTGGATGTTGCCTGGGATTTGAAGAGGAAAAGAGCATTGGGCGAGCCACACGCATATCTGCGTGACAAGGTTCTGGCGATGTTGTTCTTCTTCTCCAGCACTCGCACCCGCGGCTCATTTGAAGCCGGTATGGCCCAACTTGGCGGTCATGCCGCTTTCGTAGAATCACGAACAACCCAGATCTCCCACGGCGACACTGAGAAAGAACTTGGCGAGATCTTTGGGCGTTATTTTGATGGGATCGCAATCCGACACGTAGATTGGGGAATTGGGAACCGCTACCTGAATCTGGTTGCAGAAGCATCCCGTGTACCAGTATTGAATATGCAATGTGAGATCTATCACCCGCATCAGATCCTGGCCGATCTCATGACCATCATGGAAAAGAAAGGCCGCAATCTGAAGAAGAAGAAAATGGTTGTGAGCTGGGCTTATGCATCCTCATACCTGAAACCAGTCTCAGTTCCACAGTCATTGATCCTGCAGATGCCGCGCTTTGGCATGGATATTGTGCTGGCCCACCCGCCGGAATTTAAGCTTATGCCCGAGATCATGGATCAGGCCCAGGAACAGGCACGCAAGTACAAGACAGGTTTTGAAGTCGTTGATAACATGGAAGAAGCTTGCAAAGATGCAGACATCATTTATGCAAAGTCCTGGGGTCCACTGATGACAACACAGGATCCGGATGAAGGCAAAGCAATTCAGGACAAGTACAAGAATTGGATCGCTGATGATGCCAAGATAGCTCTTGGTAAAGATGATGTTATTTACATGCACCCGCTCCCAGCAGACCGAAAGGTCGAGGTTGCTGATTCAGTGATCGATGGGCCGCATTCAGTCGTCTTTGATGAGGCTGAAAATCGAATGCATGCACAAAAAGCCGTTATGGCTTTGACAATGAGGTAAAAGATGTCAAATAAAGTAGCGGTATTAGCAGTTGGTGGTAACGCATTGATCAAAGATAAGACAATGAGGAGTATCGAAGATCAGTATGAAGCCGCTGACGAGACCATGGGCCATATCACAGAAATGATCAAAGATGGCTGGAAAGTTGTCATCACCCATGGTAATGGCCCACAGGTTGGATTTATCCTCAGGCGTTCTGAGCTGGCTATCCATGAGCTTCACCCGGTATCACTTGATTACTGTGGTGCAGACTCACAGGGCGCGATCGGTTACATGTTCCAGCGCTCACTACGAAATCATTTCAAACGTCAGGGTATGGATAATATCGCAGCAACAGTTGTGACCCAGGTTGAAGTTGATTCAAAAGACCCAGCCTTTGAAAATCCCAGCAAGCCGATTGGCTCCTTCCTTGATGAGGGAACCGCAAAGGAACGCATGGAAGAAGGGCAGGTCTTTGTTGAAGACGCTGGACGTGGATATCGCCGAGTGGTGCCTTCACCAATGCCGAAGAACATTGTCGAAGTTGATGCGATCAAGAGTTTGATCGATGAAGGTTTCACAGTTATCGCAACCGGCGGTGGCGGAATCCCTGTAATAGAAGATGAGAATGGTGAACTGGTTGGGATCGAAGCAGTGATCGACAAAGATTTTGCATCAGGCTTATTGGCGAACAATATCAATGCTGATGTGCTTCTGATCTCCACAGCTGTGGAAAAAGTAGCGATCAATTTCAATACACCTGAAGAGAAATGGCTTGATTCTATGACCGTTGCAGAGGCAAAGCAATACATTGAAGAAGGACATTTTGCTCCGGGCAGCATGCTGCCAAAGGTCCAGGCTTGCATCAAGTTCCTGGAAGATGGCGGTGAGAAAGCTTTGATCACTGACCCACCGAACATTTCACGAGCTTTGAAAAGCGAGACAGGAACCTGGATAGTACCGTAGAAAAGACAGAGACAAAGGAGAGAAATGGAAAAATACAAAGGCTATCAATGCTCAAAATGCGGGAAGTTCTATCCCCCGCAGGATATTCTCTATCTTTGTCCTGAGGATGGTGGTGTGCTGGATGTTGTTCTCGACTATGAGAAGATCAACAGCGAAACCACCCCAGAAAAGATGATCGGCAGCAGTGATAATTCAGCATGGCGTTATTTACCACTGCTGCCTGTTTCAGACCCGGGGAACAGAGAAACACCCCTGGGTGCAGTTGGCTATACCCCAACTTACAGGTCAGACCGATTGGCTGAGAAGTTGGGTTTGATGGATTTCTGGGTGAAGGATGAAAGTTCGAACCCGACAGGTTCTTTTAAAGACCGCGCCAGTTCTCTCCTGATCGCCAGAGCCAAGGAGATCGGTTCTGAAGTGATCGTGACAGCTTCTACAGGAAACGCTGGAGCGGCATTAGCAGGAATGGCTGCGGCAGTAGGGCAGAGGTCGGTGATCTTTGCTCCCAAGACCGCCCCCCCCGCAAAGATTGCACAGCTTCTGGTTTATGGTGCAGAGGTGATCTTGGTGGATGGAAATTATGATGATGCAGTCGGGCTGGCTGTTCAGGCTTCAGAGAAGTTTGGGTGGTACTGCCGTAACACTGGCTATAACCCATTCACAGCTGAAGGGAAGAAAACGGCAGCTTTTGAAATTTGGGAACAGGTAATCTATGCAAACGATCTGGAAAAACCGCTCTGTGTTTTCGTTTCAGTAGGAGATGGGAATATCATCTCTGGAATTCATAAAGGCTTCCGAGATCTTAATCAACTGGGCTGGTTGAAGCAAATGCCAAGAATTTTCGGGGTTCAGTCTGAAGGATCTGCTGCAATAGCAAATGCGTTTGAAGCAGGAAACGAAGAAATTCTGCCAGTATCTGCTGATACGGTGGCAGACAGCATCTCAGTGGATATGCCCAGCGATGGCTTGAGAGCCCTTCGGGCAGCAACCCAAACTGAGGGCGCATATATCAAAGTAAAAGATACAGAGATCATCAAGGCAATTGCCAAGTTGGGTAAAGTTGGAGTATTCGCGGAACCTGCAGGAGCAACTGCCTTTGCAGGAGTTGAAGAAGCTCTCTCACAAGGTTTGATCAAAGCTGATGACCCGGTACTGGCACTTGTGACAGGCAGTGGATTGAAAGATGTGAAAGCTGCGATGCAGTCAGTAGAAGCAGCCCCGATCGTAAAACCTGATCTGGAAGAAGTTATAAAGGTGGTAGGCAAATGAGCAAAAATAACCCGGTTTTTACTGTAGTGGTTCCAATGTTTAACGAGCAGGAAACTGTTAATGAGCTTTATAAGCGGCTTTCTGGTGTGATGGATCAAACTAAAGAAGATTGGGAATTGATCCTCGTTAATGATGGATCAGTTGATGAAACAGTTGAGCGCATCAATGATGTCCGTAAGGAAGATAAAAGGGTCAGGCTGGTGAATTTTGCCAGGAACTTTGGGCAGCAGGCTGCTGTAAAAGCAGGCATGGACTATTCAAAGGGCGAAGCAGTGATCGTTATCGACGCTGATCTGCAGGATCCGCCTGAAGTAATCCTCGACCTGATAAAAAAATGGCGTGAGGGATATGAAGTTGTATATGCTCAGCGCACAAAGCGCGTTGGCGAATCAAAGATGAAGCTGTGGACGGCAAAATTGTTCTACCGAATCATCAATAAAATAACTGATATTGACCTCCCACTGGACACCGGCTTCTTCCGCCTGATAGACAGGAAAGTGGTGGATGTGTTGAATCAGATGCCGGAGAGGCACCGCTTCTTTAGAGCGCTGTCGATCTGGGTCGGATTTAAACAGGCAGCGGTACCTTACGAGAGGGCAGAAAGATTTGCTGGTGAGACTCAGTACCCGGTAAAGAAGATGATCAAATTGGCAGTCACGGCTATCACCGGATATTCATTCTGGCCTTTGCAGATGGCAACATATCTTGGTTTCATTTCATCCGGAATAAGCATAATCGCGATTCCATTAATAATCATATTCAGATTAACTGGAAACCAGACATTCCTTGGGCAAGCTACAACATTGATAGCAGTATTGTTCCTTGGTGGTGTACAGTTGATCTTTTTGGGGATCATTGGTGAGTATGTTGGAAGAATGTATGATGAGGTCCGCGGACGACCTATGTATATAGTCCGTGATAATGACGAAGATTAATATTTGAGATAATCAAATTTATAAAACAAAGATTAACTTTGTATTAAGGAGTATTTAGTGATTGATCTAACAGTATTTGAAGAACGTTTGGAGCGAGTAGCGCAGAGAGCAAAGGAAATGGATATTGTGATCCCAACTTTTGCTCAAATGAAAGAACCCAGCAGTGCTCCTCAGGAATTAAAAGACTTATTAAAAGAAACAGGGTTGTGGGATGTTGAACCCCAGAATTTGTTCCGTATCTCCTGGAAGAACGAAGCAAAGGTTTCCGGAGGTGGTTTTGGTGACGTGAATTACATTGAGCTTCCCAGCAGCCTGACCGGTACAAAAGCCCGAATAATTGCTTTGGTCGGTAAATGGTTCCCAACTGGTGCGCACAAAGTTGGTGCAGCATTCGCCTGTTTGGTTCCCCGCTTGGTGACAGGTCAGTTTGATCCTACAACCCAGAAAGCAGTCTGGCCCTCAACCGGCAACTACTGCCGTGGTGGTGCTTATGACTCAAAGCTTTTGAGTTGTGAATCTATTGCGATCCTGCCAGAAGGGATGAGCCAGGAAAGATTTGACTGGTTGGCAAATATTGCTGGTGAAACCATCAAGACCCCCGGCAGTGAATCAAATGTGAAAGAAATATTTGATAAATGCTGGGAGCTAAGAAATTCCGGCGAAGACCTGATGATCTTCAACCAGTTCGATGAGATGGGCAATTACCTGTGGCATTATGATATTACCGGGCATGCCATGGAAGAAGTTATCAAGAGAGAGCTTGGCGAGAATGACACCTACAGGGGCGTAGCATTGAACACTGGATCTGCTGGAACGATCGCTTGTGGTGATTACCTTAAGCAGGTATTCCCTGCCAGCAAAGTGATTGCCAGTGAAGCACTGCAGTGTCCGACCATGCTTGAGAATGGTTTTGGTGAGCACCGTATAGAGGGTATCGGCGACAAGCACATACCCTGGATACATAATGTTAAGAACACTGATTTTGTGACAGCGATCGACGATAATGCTGTTGTGAATATTGCGCGTTTGTTCAATGAACCAGCTGGAAAGCAATATCTGATGGAGCAGGGTGTGACCCAAGATATGATCGATCAGTTGGACCTTCTTGGCTTCTCCGGTATTGGAAATATGCTCTCAGCTATCAAGTTTGCTAAATACTATGAACTTGATGAGAATGATATTGTTATTACAGTTCTGACTGACTCAATGGAACTCTATAATAGCAGATTGATCGAGATGCATGAGGAACATGGTGAATATTCAAATTCAGATGCAGCAGCAGATTTTGCTCAATATATAATGGGTGAATCAACAGATAACATGCTGGAATTGTCATATCTGGACCGGAGACGGATCCACAATCTCAAGTACTATACATGGATTGAGCAGCAGGGTAAAACCTACGAAGAAATTCAAGCCCAATGGTACGATAAGGATTATTGGACAAATATTCAGAATCAGATCCCTGAGATCGATAAATTGATCGATAAATTCAACGTAAAAGTAGCAGAGTTATAGGCTCAGAACTTGATTTGCCAAAGGTGCATAATTAACTTATGCACCTTTTTTATTTGATTCCTTCGTACAGGCAGAGTTGTCGTTATAATAGGGGTATGCCTGAAAGATTACCTGCCCCGACAGATCTGGTACTAATAGCGATCATGCCGCATCCACGTGATATGGAAATAGCCCGTTTACTGGGCTGGTACCGCATCAGGATGAAATCTGCCCCCAAAGTCATTTCGGTTGATCATATCGCATTTTATCAACCATCCAGCTTTGGAGAAGACCACCGCTGGCAGGTGGAGTATGTTTTCCCCGTAAAAGGGCATGAGCTGGCAAGCAGAGCTGAATTGTTCAGAGATGAGTTTGACCATCCCAGAGCAAGAGAGGAATATTTCAAGATCCAACTTGGGGCGATGCAAAGGCTTCCAAGACCGATATTGGCAGGGAGCTGGAAGCGATTGAATTTTCTCTATACGACAGGGGAACATTTACTGAAAGCTGAAACGTTGAAAGACCTCACAGTTCGGGATGATGAGCGCAAGATCCTCTGGAAGGCGCTAAGGGAACGGGCTGCTGAGAAACAGGAGTATAAGGTGGAAGACCTGCCAAAAGAGCTGGATGATCCTAAATTATTGGCACTGTTCGGGATTATGAGCAGTGGTACTTTTATGTCGATGGAAGATGAGTAAGGAGTGAAGATGATCCTGATCAAAAACGGAAAAGTTATTTCAGCTGAAAAAAGTGTGATGGCTGATGTTTTGATCGATGGGGAGAAGGTTAAGGCAGTAGGTCCTGGTTTGGATCATGTTGGCGCTGAGATAATAGATGTTGGGGGGAAACTGGTGATGCCCGGCGGAATCGATCCACATACTCACTTAGACCTTCCAATGTTCGGGACAGTGTCGTCTGACGATCACTACACCGGACATAAGGCCGCGGCATTTGGCGGGACGACAACCGTAATGGATTTTGTGCCTTTGGATAAGGAACTGGGCTTGATAGGCTCTGTAAATAAATGGCGGCATAAGGCAGATGAGAAGGCGGCAATCGACTTCAGCTTTCATATGAATATCACGCATCTTGATGATCAGATCAGTGCTGAAATTCCGAAGCTGCTGGACGAGGGAATTACAACGCTCAAAGTGTTCTCTGCTTATAACGACAGGCTGAGATTGGATGACGGTGAAATATACAAAGTTCTGAGACAGGCAAAAGAATTGGGTATGTTGGTGATGCTGCATGCTGAGAATGGAGACATTATCGAAACTATGGTCTCTGAAGCACTCTCAGCAGGGCATACAGACCCGATCTGGCATGCAAAAACTCGCCCGGGTTGGGGCGCGGTTGAGGCTGTTCTAAGAGGAACTGCAATAGCAGCCCAGGCAGAGGCACCCCTTTATATTGTTCACATGAACACAGGCGGGGGCGCAGACATGCTGAAATACGCTCGTGAGAAGGGGATTCTAGCGATGGGTGAAACCTGCCCACAATATTTATTCTTTACTGAGGATGAATACCTGCGCGAAGATAGCTCAAAGTGGGTCTGTTCACCACCGATGCGTGGAAAGTCTGACAATGAGAGATTATGGCAGGCGCTTGAGAATGACGAGATACAGGTCTTCTCAACTGATCATTGCCCATTTTTCTACGATGGAACTAAGAGTATCAGTTATGAAGGTGAAGATATCGCGATACCCGGCAAGGAATTGGGTGATGGTGATTTCACCAAAATTCCAAATGGGCTTCCAGGAGTTGGGGACAGGATGATAATGTTGTGGACCTATGGAGTTGGAACTGGAAGAATAAGTGAGAATCAATTTGTGGCACTTACAAGCACGAACGCAGCCCGGATATTTGGTCTTCATCCAGATAAGGGAGAAATAAGAGTTGGGGCAGATGCAGATATTTTGATCTGGGATCCAGAGCGGGAGCTGGATTATGGGATTGAATATAGCCATCAGCGCACAGATCACAATTTATATGAAGGCATGAAGGTCAGGGGATTCCCGGAGAAAGTGTTCTTACGGGGCAGGTTGCTGGTGGATGGGGATGATTGGAAAGGTGCCAGAGGATCGGGTAAATTCCTGAAAAGAAAGCGTGGAGTTGAATTTATCTGAGATCAGATGGTATAAAAAAATAACATGCTATAATCAAAAATCCAAATAGAAATTGATAGGATCAGGAGTATTTGAATGGACAATGAACAAATAACATCTCGAATTGAGTGGTTGGATGGCGAGAGAAGAAAAGATAAAGCACATATCGCTGAATTGATCAAAAAGATCGATCGGCTTGAAACTGCATTGGAAAAATCAGATAAGAACATCAAAGGTGTTGGTAGGGATATCAGCGCATTAAAAGTTAAGATCGAAAAAGCCAATGAATTTGGATCTTTATTGAATTCCCATAAAAAAGAAATGAAGAAAGAAGTTGATTCATTGTCAAAAACAATGATCAGGCGCGAAAGAGAAGAGAAGAAACTGTTTGATGCTGATATTAAACGGATAATGGATTCAATTGATAAAACAAAAACGAAGCTGGACGAGATCAATAAGATCAAAACAGATATCAGCAGCCTGGAATCTGATGACAAGCAAATTAATAAACAGATCATCGATCTGGACCAAAAAATACGGGTATTAGCAGATCATGATGTGGAAAACGGGCAGTTGATCAAATTGATGGAAGAAGACCGCAGAAAAGACAACCTCAGGGTGATCGACCTGACTGGTGAAATATCGTCTGTCAGGAAAAAGATCGATGATTACAGTACGCGTATTGATCTCTATGTTGATAATCAAAAACGGGTGGATACTAAGATCGATGAAGTAGTGAAAGTTGAACGGGAGCGCGAAAAGGCTCAAATGGAATTCACCGAGAATGTTGATAGACAGATGGTCAACCGAACCCGTGAATGGAAGCTGTGGGAAAAGCGGTTTGATGATTTTGAAACCCAGATCTCAAGCATAGATTCCTTTATCGAAAAGATATCCTTGGCTGAAAGGGATGTTCGAAAAGCTCAGCAGGCTTTTGACGAGATCACCGAGAAGATCAATCGCCGCATTAATGAGATCACTGAGATGCAAAGGTTGGGCGAAGAAAGATTCCGAAATGAGTGGGCAACTTTCAGATCCAGTGACCATAAGCGCTGGACGAATTATGCAATGGCTCAGGAAGAAAAACAGCGCGAATCCAGCAGGTTGATCGAAAAGATGGAAAAGTCGACCTCCAAGTTGAGAGATGAATTGGAAGATATCAAAGAGATCCAAAAGCATTTGCTAACTCAGTCAGAGAAAAGTGCTCAAAAATTATTGGATACTGTCAGTGAGATAGCTGCGGAAAGCGAAAGATTCAAAAAGAGTCTTGATTAATTAATAGGATTAAAACCCCAACTGCTATGGTTGGGGTTTTTGTTAAGCAGTTGATAAGTAGGTAAAGGATAAGAATGCGAGTAATTGGTACAGCCGGACATGTTGATCATGGAAAATCGACCCTGATCCAGGCCCTGACTGGGACTCATCCAGACAGGCTGAAGGAAGAGCAGGAAAGAGAAATGACCATTGATCTTGGCTTTGCCTGGTGGGAACTGCCCAATGGCGAAGAGATCGGGGTTGTTGATGT
>JAUWSD010000028.1 GCA_030610225.1 Chloroflexota bacterium | reverse complement strand
GAGAACAATCAAAGACCTCGGGTCTGCCCCGGCAACAATATCAATTGTCAGGGGAAAGGTCAATATTGGAACTTCCCAGGAAGATCTGGAATTCCTCTCGCAAGCTGAAGATCTAAAAAAGATCAGCATCCGCGACTTTGGACCTGCGATCGCTAAAGACAGCTCAGGAGGGACAACTGTAGCAGGCACGCTTCTGACCGCAAATATTGCAGGAATAAAAGTCATGGCTACCGGAGGTATAGGTGGTGTACACAGACGGTCCACTCACGATGTATCCACAGACCTGATCCAGCTTTCCAGAACTCCCATGATCCTTGTTTGTGCTGGAGCAAAGTCTATCCTTGATCTACCTGCTACCCTGGAAAAGCTGGAAACACTTGGCATCCCAGTGATCGGGTATAAAACAGATGAATTCCCGGCCTTCTATTCAAAATACAGCGGTTTGCCAGTTTCAGCAAGAGCTGATTCGAGTATGGAAGTAGTGAAGATCGCCAAAGCTCATTGGAATATGGGAATGAAGAGCACCATACTCGTGGTTGCCCCTCCCCCTGATGATGTCGCCATGGATCAACAGGTGCTTGAAGCAGTCATAGATGAAACTTTAGATGAGCTTGAAGCAAATAATATCAAAGGGCAGGATGTCACCCCATATCTTTTGAATGCAGTCAAAGAAAAGACCATGGGGCGAAGCCTTACAGCAAATCTGGGCCTGCTTAAGAACAATGCCTCTATCGCAGCAAAGATCGCTATTGATCATGCAGGCAGCGGAAAACTTTCCGCATAAATTTGTAAATCCTTAGGGGGTTGGAGTGGGAGTCTGAGTAGGTGTCTTGGTTGGGGGTACGCCCTCAATGCTAAAACTGCCAGCTGTCTCTGCTATTTCACCAATAAATATTTGCACGATATAGGTGCCGGGCTGCCATTTGTCCGGCTCAGGATCCCAATCGGTGTAACCAAAACCACCCGATGCTCCATCCCACTCAATAGTTTCGTAATGAACGACCTTACCACTCCGGTACCAGATAGCAGTCCACTGAACACCAGGCTGCATACCGTTGTAGCTGAATAATGCGTATAGATGGCCAACGGGATTATTAAATGTCACATTGGGCTGGATCGGGTTATATTCTGCATCGAACCCTTTTGAGAAGATCAGCTCACTGAAAACGGCCTCTGCCGGGGGAGTTACTTCGGATTTGAATATTTCTAGAATATAGTCTGGAATGAATGGAGTGGGGGTGGGAGTTGGCGTGTAGGTTTTATCAGGTGTATTTGTGATCGTTGGGGTCAATGTTATCGTCGGGGTTAATGTGATGGTTGGTGTCGGTGTGATAGTAGGAGTTGAGCTGGGTGTCTTTGTCACTGGATAGACTGAGTATGCGATCGGTTCTCCAAATGAGATCAGGATCATTATTATCAACCCGATGATGAATGCGATCAAAATGAATTTCCAGCCTTCTTTTGCTCTCTGCTTTCTTATACGAACATAGTTTACATCTCTGGACGCTCTGATCTGTACTATCCCTGAGATAGCGATTACAACCAAAGCGATCACCAACAAAGCGATCAGCGCTCTAAGAAAACCGATGATATCAATTGGGGGAATTTGTAAAAAGCTCATAATTTGCTCAACTTGTCGAATTATATCAAATCTTTGGACTGAAAATCTGATATTAATTGACATTTTTCTCTAATAGACTTGCAGATAACAATTTCCAAACATATAATCCAATTATGAATATTTCAAAGCAATTATTCGAGCTTCAGAAAATTGACCTCCAGCTTGATGAATGGAAAGCAAGACAAATTCAAATAAAGACCATTCTGGCAGATGATTCGAAAATAAAAAGCTCCGAAAAAGAAATAAAAACACTTGAAGCAAAGCTGGCCGAAGCTGAAAAAGAACTCAAAATCGCTGAATATGAAGTGAACGAGCAAATTGGCAGGATCAAGATCAATGAGGGCAGATTATACGGTGGAAAGATAAACAGCCCCAAAGAACTCGAAGACCTGCAGATGGAATCTGCTGCTTTCAAGAAACGGCTGGCTGCTCTGGAAGATACCCAGCTAGACTACATGATGAAATTTGAAGATGCAGATGCTAATCACAATAAGTCAGTTGACGCTCACTCTGCGCTTATTTCAGATACAGATATTGAACACAAACAACTGCAAATAGAATTCGAGAATCTTGAGGGTAAAATAAAAGAACTTAAACCTCAAAGGGATGCTTTTTCACAATCATTCGATCCTGATCATCTGAAAATATATGAAGAGATCAGGGTAAAGAGAAAAGGTGTCGCAGTTGTGGAATTCACTGACAAGAGCTGTCCTGCTTGCGGTGTTATGCTGACATCCTCCCAGGGTCAATTGGCCCGTTCTCCCAGCACCATCACCCAATGTGAAACCTGCAGCAGGATCTTTTATACGAACTAATATGCCAAATATCCTAAGACCCGACCAAATACCCTTCTGGCTGCTCGTGCTTGTGAGTGCTATACTCTGGTGGCTGCGAGATTTATGGGCACCCTTTGCCAAGGAATGGATTGGCCTCTTTAATCAAAAGATGAAAAAAGAAGAAGTAGATGTAAAACTTGGAATAGATATCCTTTATCGTAGGGAATTATTCCAGCTTGCACAGGCAAACCACCTAGCCTCAGACCTGTTCCCGCTGTCAGAGATCACCATCCCGCCCAAACTTCAGATCCCTACTCCAGATTACGATACAGAAGCCCCCATCTCACATCTGCCGCTAACAAATGAGATAATCCCCTATTTGCCTGATATGCCCGGATTATCAGCGTTTTACAATTCGCCAACACTTAGAATTCAGGATGCGATTGCAACGGGATTGAATATTGGATTGATCGGTAAAAGCGGTAGCGGTAAAACCCACACTCTCAATTGGTTAGCAGTCGAAATTGCACAGATGAATCCAAAGCTTGGATCTCTCTCAGGATTATTACCAATATATATTCATGCATCTGACTTGAATACAAATTCAACAGATTTTACAATGGCTCTTTGTAAAAATTGGGAGGAAAACAAAACCATTAAGAACATCAAGAAACTTGAGAGTTTCTTTGAAAAACATCTTCTTGAACGGAATGTCATCTTCCTGGTTGACGGTTTGGACGAGATCCCACGCGAAAGATCAGAGAGGTATATAAAATTCCTTCATGCTCTCCGAAAAGAATATCCTGGAAACAAATTCATTGTCTCTCTCTCACCATACGATCTGTCTGCATTGGAACCTTTAAATCTATATCCTCTATCGCTTGCCTATTGGAATAAAAAAGATCAGGAGGATTTCTCACTAAAGTGGAATTCTGCGTGGGAACAGGCATCCAAATCGCATAAGGCGATGGTTTCTGTAATATCTCAAACTCCTGAGTTCATCTTCAGAAAACTTATTCTTGAAAAAGGAGAAGGGTTATCACCTTTTGAGATCACATTAAAGATCTGGGGGTTATATTCCGGTGAAACTCCTGGTGCATGCTTGCGTTGTGATCTGGAAACATATATAGAGACCCAAACTCACAATTTAAAGAAAGCAGATGAGATCATGGAAGCTATCGCTTCCAAACTTTACGAACAAAAAAGATCGAATCTGGAGATCAGTATATTAAATGACTTGGAGAAAAACCTGATCCCCGCTTTGACCAACAGGGGTATATTGCAAAAAAGATCAAATAAACAGGTCGGGTTTGCTCACCAAAACATTTTTGCATACCTTGCAGCAAAAAGTCTTACACCCAATGAATCACTTCAAAATCTGAAACAAAATATAACCTGGGAAGCCAATCACCTCATCAACCTATATTCACCCACAGCCAGCAGCGATTCTGTATTCATAGATAACTGTTTTCGTTTGAATAGTTCAGATCCAACCAGAAAATTTACATTGATAGCAAGTAACTGGTTGAAGATCCCTACAAGTAAAGACATTTGGCTGCAAAGGCTCCTTCATCGGCTATCAGTTGAAGTTCAAAACAAAGAACTACCATACAGCTTAAGGATCAGGATACTGGCAGAACTGGCATTTTCAAATATAAAGAAGGTCAGGGAATTGTTCAGAAAACTGATTGAAAGTGATGAACCATTCGAAATTATTCTGGGCATTATTGGAGCTGGAATAAATAGTGACCTCAACTATATAGATAAGATAGGTGAACTACTATTCCATCAGCAGCCAATTGTGAACCAGGCCGCATCATTGGTTCTAATCAAATTTGGCACCAAAGAATCAATGGAGAAAATGGCGCAGGGTTTTCTACATGCAAGCGACAGTGCTAAGACAATAATCGCTGAAGCACTTGCAGTGGATGTCACTGAAGGACACCAAATTTTGCGGGATGGTACTGATGTAAATAACCCGGCTGTCAGGAGAGCTGCCGTTTTCGGGCTTGCAAGGATCAACGAGGATTGGGTACGCGAAATTATCGAAGAGCTATCACAGGATGATGAGCAGTGGCTGGTCAGGAACGCGGCCGCGGATGCGCTCAGTCTAAGCAGTTTAGATACATGGAAGTACCCACGAGCTGTAGTAAAGTTGGATAAAACATCCTGGTTGGTAAATTTTGCAGCTGAGCATGGAGTAGGTGTAGGGCCTGGCAAGGCAGCATGGAAAATGGTCGAATCCGCGATAGCGAAAGGCAACCATAAACAAAAACTTACTGCCCTCAAAATATTCAATAAAGTGCCGTACAAAGCATATAATTTGAGTACAGAGCTTGTTGAATTGCTGAGCATACCTGACATTACTATGAACGAGCGCGCCTATAATCTTCTTTTATCCCTACAGTCTCTAGGTATCTCGGTTAAAAACTAAAATCCCCGGATTGGGGATTTTTTATTTTTTTTCAACTTTCTCTAAGATTATCTTATGAATCTCATCGGGGTCATATCCTATCACAGAGATCAATTTATCCCGTCCGGTTTTCCCTGCAACAATTTCCAATTCTGTTTTCTTTACCCCTAAAGTTTTGGCAAGGAACTTTATTAATTCAATGTTTGCTTTTCCCTCTACCGGGGGTGCTGCAAGCTTGATCTTGATCGTATTATCTGCCAATATTGCAACAATTTCATTCTTCTTTGCTCTTGGAGTCACACGGATCGTGATCGCTGCCCCTGATTTTCCTTCTGAAAATTTTCGAACCATTATTTCTCCAGGTTAATATGCACTCAAGATCAATTGTCTTAATATATTAGCAACTAAATAGATTATTAGCCACAAAGCCATAGGACTAAAATCTAAACCACCTGTTGGGGGGATCAATCTTCTGATAGGGTCCAGCATTGGTGAAATGATCTTGTCGATCGCTTGACGAAGAGGATGAAATGGAGACATCACATAAGAAAGAATGATATGCGCAAAAAGCAGGATCGTTATCAAATCTTCCAGTACATTTATGATCGTAATTAAAGTGTTTGCCATGATGTTAGATAATTTACCATATAGCCGATTGAATTTCAATCATTTAAAGATAACACTCCCGATCCGCACCAAAGTAGCCCCCTCCTCTACAGCCACCTCAAAATCTCCGCTCATCCCCATTGAAAGCTCAGGAAAACCACTGTCAGGAAAAATTACCTGCAGATGATCTTTAAACTTGGAAAGTTTCCTGAAGTATGCTCTTGAGCTTTCAGGGTCAAGGTCAAAAGGAGCCATGGTCATTAAACCTTGAATTTTTATATTTTTTAGTGTCAGTATGTTCTCGATCTTTGAATGCAGATCTTTCCAACCCGATTCATCTACTATGCTCCAGCCCGATTTTGATTCTTCACCACTAACATTGAATTGAAGCAGCGCAGGTATTGTTTTTTTCTCTTCCTTCGCAAATCGGTTTAATCTTGCAGCCAGCTTCGTGCTGTCAAGAGAATGTAAATAATCAAATATCTGACATACATACTTGGCCTTCCTGCTCTGGATATGGCCGATCATATGCCATCGGATATCACTAAATTCTTTCAAAATTTCTGTTTTCGATACCGCCTGTTCAATTCTGTTCTCCCCAAAATCACGCACGCCTAGATCATATAAGGATGTAATCTCCTCGATCGATCTGTTCTTGGTAACAACCACCAATCTTATATCTTCTGGATTTCTATCCGCACGAAATGCAGCGGCTTCGATCCTCTCCCGAACTGATCTCAGATTATCTTCCAGCTTGCTCTTACCAATCATTTCTCTAATCCGATCAATGCTCCAAAGCGGCCTGTTTTCCCACCATCAGCACGGTGTGAAAACCACAGGTCATTATTTTCTGATGAGCAAATCCTTGAGACATCAATCCGGCCAACTCCAGCTTCTTTCAGGGTCCATTCATTTGAAGCCCAAAGATCAAAATGCTTTCTTCTATTATATTCGGGAAGGAAGCTTTCAGCATGTTCACCGAATTCTGTTTTCACAGCATCAACCACTTCCGGACCGACTTCATACCTGTCCGGGCCAATCGATGGGCCAATAACTGCGATCAAATCTTTGGGATCGCTTCCGTATCTTGCCTGCATCGATTCAACCGCTTTCTCACCCACTTTCTTTACTGTCCCCTTCCACCCTGCATGGGCAAGACCAACGACTCTCTTACTCGGATCATAAAAGACAATTGGAACACAATCCGCATAACGCATAAAAAGGGTCACTTCAGGATTATCGGTCATGATAATATCAGCCTTAGGTGGCAATTTGCTATTAGGATCGCGCGGATAATCATAGATAACAACCTCAGTCCCATGGATCAACCAACTATCAGACATGGTTTTGATATCTCTTCCAAGTGCATTAAAACTTGTCCTTCTATTTTCAATTACATTCTTTGGATCATCCCCAACGGTCATCCCCACATTCAATTCAGCCCACTGACCTGTACTGACACCGCCTTTGCGGGTGAATATGGCATGCTTGATCGGCTTATCCAACAAGAGCCCAGATTGCCAATATTTGACATTTCCATTTTGGGAATAAGACATAATACTACTTATTTCCTTGATCAATTTCATCAGGGATGCTGTATAACTTTGCTGCCAATGCCGTTCTTGTTTGCCGCATGGTGTCTTCGAATAAAGGATAGCCGTACCAGCCCAGCATTATCCCTAATATTGAACCTGTTAGCACTCGCAGGAAAGGTGTGCTTTCCCGGACATCCCACAATGTAAATTCGGGGATCCTTCCTAATACTTGGCTGACTCCATCTAAACCCAATGGTATGAAACCGATGATAATTACCCAGATGAATGGAATCTGTTTTACCTTCCTCCCTGTCAATCCAAACATGATTCCAAATAGCAGCATAGCTCCAAAGATCGCCAGATCGCGTTCGCATAAAGCAACTTTATACCCTGTGTGCTCGTTTCCAACAAAATCCTGAGATGCTCTCAAATCTGTTTCATTGATCCCGGTCACATCCCGAAATGTTTCATATCCCTCCAACCCTGCTTCTTCACTGGGGTATATCGGTTGATCTCCAAACAGGAAAAACGAACGGTATGCCAGCTGATGACAGGAGAATCGATATACCCTGTAAATTAAGTTTGATGCATCTGTATATCCACCTTTCTCCAGGATCGGTGCCAGAAAAGCCAATCCAACATAGAAAGCAAGGAATAGATTGACAATCAATAGGTAGTGTTTCGCATACCAGTATGTTGCCTTTTCACCCTTTGAAAAAGTTTTCTTTCTCGCTTGCTTCTTTTCAAAAACTTCTCCCAGGTCTTCTTCTTTATTTTGCTGTGATTCTCTAGCAGACAGCAGATGCAGGCGAATCTCAATATCCTCAAATGGGTATTCAAGCTTATAAGGTCCAGTTCGGATAACAGGCACTTTATATCCATATTCTTTTTTAATATCTGGATCGAGGTCAACATCAATCTCGGTTAGCTTGTGAGGGATCTCTTCCTGCAGGGCATCAAGAGACTTCAATACCTGTTCAGATCGTCCATCACCTTTTCGAATAAAAACTCTTACATGCAGGGTCATATGAAAAACACCTTCTTTGCTAAGATGTGTAAATTATAATGCTGATTTGAATTGACTAATTCTTCTATTCGCCCCCAACATTTACCATGCTTAAATATTGATCTAATTGCTCTGCATCCATATATCCCACATGGATCATCTGGATCACTCCTTCGCTGTCAATGAATATGCTCGTAGGATAGCCACTGACCAAGTACAGATCCACCACATCGCCTGTCAGATCAAGCAGTGGGCTAAATGATGATGACATCGTATCTGCGAAGTCCCTGACAGTATTTAGGTTGTCACCATAATTCACCGCCATTACAACCAACTCATCTGAATGTGTAATAGACCGATCAACAATATCAGGCATCTCTATCGTACACGGAGGGCACCATGCTCCCCAGAAATTTATCAGCACAGCCTGCCCCTTATTATCTTTCAAGCTGACTTCTTCACCTTCCAGATTCCTGAGGGTAAAATTCGGTGCTTCCTCTCCAACTGCAACTGGATTTGGACCACAGGCAGACAAAAAGAATATGATTAAAACGAAAATTATTAATTTGATGTGTTTTTTCATTGTATTTTTTAATTTATAGGATTAGTGGTAATAGTGAGTTAAAAGCACCAAGGAAATAAAGGATGACCAATAAAACCAGGGCTATTCCTGAACCGAGGAACCATTGATCAACAAATTTCTTGCCGCGTTACATACCTATGAATCCCGGTATGAGGCCAAGAAGCAGTGACCCTAAAGCACCATATGCCAGCAATTTTCCCAGCAATAATTCATCAAGGTCGCCGAAGAACATTGGGATAGTTGCCAGAGTTTCGATAGTTCCAGTGAATAACAGGACACCAAGGATGATCAGGATCACACCCATTACTATCTCTGTCCAGTGCATCAATTTACTGTGCTTCTTGAGGATATTTGTAACCCACCCGATCTGTGTCGCCGCGATTAAGAATGGGATTGCCAACCCCGCTGAATATGCAGTCAGGAGCAATCCACCCTCTAATGCTGAACCACCTCTGATCGATAAGGTGATTATCGCGCCAAGTACTGGTCCAACACAGGGCGACCATCCAGCAGAGAAGAAAACTCCCATCAATGCTGAAGAAAGATATCCCCTATTTCTGTCAGGTTGATTCTGAGGACGCAGATCATAATTTAAGAGTGGTATCTGAATGATCTTGGTCATATGCAATCCAAACAGGATCACGATTATGCCCCCGATTTTGATTAGAACATCAGTCAAATCTCGCAGTAAACTGCCGATTGCACCAGCCAGCGCGCCAAATAAAATAAACACGATGCTGAATCCAAGGACAAATGCAAGCCCATGAGTAAAAGTTCTCCAACTGCTCGATTCATCCTCACTTGCTGCTGCTGACCTGCCGCTCAGATAACTGACATACGCGGGTACTAAAGCAAAAACGCAAGGTGAAAGGAATGAGGCTAAACCTGCAAAAAATGCAAGCCCAAAACTTAATCCTCCATCCATAAACACTTACTCCTTAAATGTAGTAACTAATTTTATCAAGTATCCGATTGGATTGCCCTGCTCAATATTACTTTAGTATTTCTCGGGATTCCAACTCCGCAGACGCAAACTATTGCTGACCACGAATATTGAGCTGAATGCCATCGCTCCAGCTGCCAAACGCGGATCAAGATATCCAGCTGCTGCAACAGGGATCAGGATCACATTATATATGAAAGCCCAGAATAAGTTCTGCTTAATGGT
>JAUWSD010000026.1 GCA_030610225.1 Chloroflexota bacterium | reverse complement strand
ATTGAGAACAGATCATTCCCGAAACTCCCAGTACAACAAATCTCAATCCTTCCATCCCGGGAAAGGATCGATTTGTATCCCTCCATTGTCAGGATATGATCTTCGATAATGGCAACTGTTGTTTTTGATATGTTTTTCATTAGTTAAGCTGTTAATTGAGTGGTTTCAACTCGATAATTTTATCATAATGGATCTGATAGGTTTTGAGAGTGAATGATTACTATATTTGGGGGGATAATCCACTAAAGGAAGTCTTATGGTCAAAACATCTAGAAAATCTGGTTTCCATAATTTATCAATGCAGGAAAGACATGAGTTCATTCTTGAGCAGGAATTGATGCCTTCTGATGAGTTCAATAATTTCATCAATGAATCTGCTTTGAGTTACGAACAGGCAGATCATATGATAGAAAATGTAATCGGTAAGTTCAATTTACCAATTGGTATTGCTTTGAATTTTATTGTTAATGGCAAAGAAGTTCTTGTGCCAATGGTTGTAGAAGAGCCATCAATTGTTGCGGGAGCTTCCTTCATGGCCAAACTGGCTAGAGAAAGCGGTGGATTTTCTGCAGAGGCATCAGCTTCTGAAATGATCGGGCAAATACAGGTATTGGATGTTGATGATCTCGAAGCTGCCAGGGATAATATCATTGCGCACAAAGATGAGCTTTTGGCTGATGTTTCAGAGATTGATTCCATACTCAAGAAATTGGGAGGCGGTCCAAGAGATCTGGAAGTGAGACTAATTGAAGAATCAGCAATTGGCAAATTCCTGGTCATTCATTTGATCTATGATGTTCTGGACGCTATGGGGGCAAATACGATTAACACTGCTTGTGAAACGATCTCGCCAAAGATCGAAGAATTGACAGGTGGTAGAGTCCACCTGCGGATATTAAGTAATCTAGCAGATCGAAGATTGGTCAAGTCCAGCTGTATGATACCTCTTGAGAGTTTGGCATTTGGAGATTTCAGTGCAGAAGAGGTTCGAGATGGGATCATTGAGGCGTGGGCTTTTGCGGACGCTGATCCATACCGGGCAGCAACACACAATAAAGGCATCATGAATGGGATCGATGCTGTAGTGATTGCAACCGGCAATGATTGGCGAGCGATCGAAGCAGGTGCACATAGTTATGCTGCAAAAGATGGAAAATACACATCCTTGAGCAAATGGAGTGTTGATAAGGATGGCAATTTAGTCGGAACCCTGGAATTACCTTTGGCAGTTGGCATAGTTGGAGGGGCAACTAAAACACATCCAACAGCCAGAGCAGCATTGAAATTAATGGAAGTAGAAAAAGCAAGCGAATTGGCTGAAATTATTGCATCGATTGGATTGGCTCAAAATTTGGCTGCGATCAGAGCCTTAGCGACAGAAGGCATCCAGAGAGGCCATATGAACTTGCATGCCAGGCAGATAGCTATATCTGCTGGTGCCAAAGGTGTAATGATCGAAAAAATTGCCAAGCAGATCGTGAAGGAAAATGCGATCCGAGTTGACAGGGCAGTTGAAATTCTGGAAGAGTGGAGAAATAATGAGTGAGAAAATTACATTACTAAAACCTGAAAACCCAGTTGGTATTGTCGGTTATGGTTCATATGTACCTAGATACCGTTTGCCTGCATCAGAGATTTCAAGAATTTGGACAGATGGCATGGGGGGGCTGCCGATAGAGGAGAAATCAGTTGCAGGCCCTGATGAAGATGTGACAACAATGTCGATCGAAGCTGCAAGAAATTCATTGAAGCGCGCTGGAATATCACCTCAAGATATCCGAGCGGTTTGGGTAGGCTCCGAGTCACACCCTTATGCAGTAAAACCTACATCGACAATAGTGGCAGAAGCAATTGGTGCTGTTCCATCAACACAGGCTGCAGATTGGGAATTTGCCTGCAAAGCAGGAACAGAGGCAATGGTTGCAGCTATGGGCCTGGTTGGCTCCGGTATGGCCAGATATGCCTTAGCTATCGGAATGGATATAGCCCAAGGGCGGCCAGGTGACCCACTTGAATATACAGCTGCGGCAGGGGGGGCTGCTTTTCTGATCGGGCCAGGTGAGGAAGCATTGGCAATAATCGAGGCTTCTTATTCTTTTGTTACTGACACGCCTGACTTCTGGAGAAGGGCATATCAAAAATACCCGGAACATGGGCATAGATTTACAGGTGAGCCATCATACTTCAAGCACATCACAGAAGCTGGCCAGGCAATGATGGATGCGACAGATACAAAACCAGAAGATTATGCGTACTGTGTTTTTCATCAGCCAAACACAAAGTTCCCTCAAAGAGTAGGCAAGATGTTAGGATTCAACGCTGAACAGATCAAGACCGGGTTGTTGGTTCCAAAAATAGGAAATACATATTCCGGATCAGCGATCATTGGATTGACCGCAATTCTGGATGAAGCCAAACTAGGAGACAATATCCTGATGGTTTCATATGGTTCAGGAGCTGGTTCAGACGCGATGGTTTTAAGTGTTACAGATAATATTTCCGGGAAGAGTGAGAAAGCGACAACTACACAGCAATACATAGAACGCCGAACAGAAATCGATTATGCAACATACGCACGTTTACGCGGAAAGCTGGTTAAGAAATAATATGGAGAACAATAAAATACACACTGTAGTAATTTCCGGACTTGGGCAGACCTCAGTTGGTGAACATTGGGATATTTCCCTGAGAGAATTAGCTTTCTTTGCGATTGAAAAGGCATTGGTCAATAACCGGGGGGGGTACCCTCAGGCTTTATATCTAGCAAATATGCTGGCTCCAGCATTGTCACATCAGTCTCATCTGGCAACCATGGTCGCAGATTTTTCTGGACTTCGGGGAATAGAGGCCACCACCATAGAGGCTTCTGGAGCCTCGGGGGGGATGGCTTTCAGGCAGGGATATATGGCTGTTGCTTCAGGTTTGGTCGATTCTGTGATCGTTGCAGGTGTTGAAAAATTGACTGAACAAACATCAGTGAATGTAAATTCTGCCTTTGCTACCAATACAGATTCTGAGTATGAAGCAGATCATGGATTGACCCCAACCTCTCAAGCGGCACTTTTGATGAAAAGATACATCTATGAATATGATGTTCCTGACTTCGCATTTAGTGGCTTTCCTGTTGTCGCTCACGCGAACGGAGCATCAAATAAGAATGCCATGTTCCAAAGAGCAATAAAACCTGAATCATATCAACGTGCTGGATTCGTGAGCGAACCTCTGAATATGTTCGATGTAGCTCCTTATGCTGATGGTGCAGCAGCTGTGATCCTCACTAGAGCTGAGTTAGTTGCTGACCTTCCAGAAATTCCGACAGTTAGCGTATCCGGGTCATCAGCAGTTATCGACACTTTGGCATTGCATGATAGACAGAATCCGATCGTTTTTAACGCAGCTAAAGAATCAATTGCGAAAGTTTATGCTCAATCAGGATTAGGACATAGTGACATAGATCTTTTCGAATTATTTGACGCATACTCAATCTTCGGGGCCTTATCATTGGAAGCTGCAGGATTTTCGGAAGCAGGAAAAGGCTGGGAATTGGCTCAGGATGGAAGGATAAATTTAGACGGTGAGATACCAATTTCAACTTTTGGTGGATTGAAGGCTCGCGGTTATCCTGGTGGAGCAACAGGTGTCTATCAAATTGTGGAAGCTGCGACACAGTTAATGGGGTTGGCAGAAGAAAATCAGGTAAAAGGTGCCAAAAATGCACTTGTGCAGTCCCTTGGTGGGCCAGCTTCGACTGCAGTTACTCATATCCTCTCGCAAATTGAGAGATAGTTTGATAGCTTTTGATAGTAGATCGGCTATAAACTAAGCTAGATATTTACCAAGGAGATTTTCATGGATATTCCAAGACATTGGCGATTACGCAAACAAAGATACGGATTAGTAGGGGAAGTCTGTGAACATTGTGATTCAAAAGTGTTTCCTCCAAGAGACATTTGCCCGGATTGTGGAGAGGAAGCTAAAACCTTGTTTTCTTTCAGCGGGAAGGGTGAAGTATATTCTCATTCAACAGTGTATGATGCTCCCAAAGGGTTTGATGAAAGTACTCCCTATACGATCGCAATGGTAAAACTGGAAGAAGGACCGTTGGTAACAGCACAATTGACTGATCTACAGGAAAAAGAAGTAAAGATCGGGATGCCAGTTGAAATGGTGACCCGGAAATTGCGTGAAGCAGGGGATGAGAGAAGTATGATCGTCTACGGATATAAATTCCGACCGGTGATGAGCCACTAAATTTGAAACCTCCCAACTTGGGAGGTTTTTTTATTTAATTTCATATTTGTTGGCATAAATATTGCAATATAAATAAAAACACTGCCAGATTTACTTGCGCTGAATTTTTGCTTATGCTAGTATCAACTCAGTAAAAAATAACCAAATCGGCAGGAAGGGATGCCAATATGAAAAAGAAAATAGGATTATTAATAGTTGTTTTTGTTCTGTTTGGATTAGTTCTGGGAGGATGCGTTAAACCTGCATCAGAAGCTCCAGAGGACGAAGTTACAAATGTAGATCAGGCAGATGTGGTTGTGCGGGTAATGGCGACACAGACTGCCTTGGCTAAAGAATCTGAAGAGGGCGAAGACACCGATCCGGTGGAAGCAGACCCTACAGAGGAACCAACAGCAGAAGTGACAGACGATACTGAAGAGCCTGCCTCTACGGCAACAGAAGAACCAGTTGTCGAAGCGACGGAAGAACCTGTAGTGGTAGTTTCAACCGAGGTTGTTATTCCAGATACTTACACTATTCATTATGGGGAGCATCCATATTGTTTAGCTCGAAGGTTTGATATCGATGCTGTAGTGTTATTGGGTGCAAATGGATTGGTTCTGGGAGATCAGGTTTTGCCTGGTGATGTACTTGCGATCCCACAAGGTGCTCCACCATTCAATGGCGACCGTGTTTTACACGCACACCCTCATTCATTCACCGTTCTGCCTGAAGACACCTTCTACTCGATAGCTTGTTATTATGGTGATGTATTTCCAGAGGCAATTGCTGAAGCAAACGGCATGACCATTGATGAGGTTCTGGTAGCTGGTACAGTAATTCAAATCCCTTAATTCCTGCAAATTTAGATAAATATGCGAAGGCAAGAAATTGCCTTCGCATTGATTTTGTTTAAACATATAATTAAATCTGTAAATTTTACAGGTTTTATTTAATATTGGAAGGATATATGAATATTTCAAAGGTAAATGAACAGAGAATTTACAAAGGGAAGATTTTTGATCTTTATGAAAGAACGATTAAATATCCAGATGGGAAAACCGCAAAATATGATGTTCTAACCCATAATGGGGCAGCAGCCATAGTGCCAATTGACGAAGAAAAGAATTTTTATTTTGTCAGGCAGTATCGACCTGCGATAGAGGAATTTTTACTAGAAATTCCTGCAGGGTTGGTTGAGGTTGGGGAGGATCCAAAAAATTGCGCGGACCGAGAAACACAGGAAGAGATCGGGCTTAAACCTGAGAAGGTAACTCTATTGGGTGAGTTTTATTTAGCGCCTGGTTATTCTAATGAATATATGTATCTATATCTGGCAGAGGGATTAACAGAGAGTAAACTAATCGAAGATCATGATGAATATATTGAAGAAATAGTGTCAATTTCATTTGATGAAGTGAAGCAAAAGCTTCGTTGTAATTACTTTAAAGATGTAAAAACTATAGTGGGGCTTCAATTAGCAATAAATTTGATTGAAAATAATGGTTAATTAGCCTTGAATACATTGCGGTATTAGGCTATAATTTTATAAATATTCCCCGATTTTCTTCAGCAAGGAAAAAAATAACAATCTTATGGGCGTTTAATTCTGGGGAAGTTAAAAATTTCCAACTTAACAAACCAATTTAATAGTGAGAGAAATATGAACATTTTAGAAATGGAAAACACTGCGCTTTCAAAACTACGTGCGATGGCACTAGACCTTGGTGTCGAACGCACAAACCGTATGAAGAAAGAAGAGTTGATCTTAAAGATCAGACAGTTAGTAGCTGCAAAAGAAGGTCTCGAAATCAGAGGAGGCATCCTCGAAATTCTCAATGAAGGCGTAGGATTTTTGCGCACAAATCATTATAAAGCTGGGCCGGATGACATTTATGTGTCACAGACTCAGATCAGACGATATGGTTTGAGAGTTGGTGATATGGTGATAGGAAATGTACGCCCACCACGTGAATCTGAACGGCACTATGGTTTAGTAAAAGTTGAAACAATTAATGGTATTGATCCAAGTGAAGCAAAGAACAGGGTGAAGTTTGAACAGTTGACCCCAATTTTCCCGGAAGTAAGATTTGATCTGGAAACATCCAGAAACATCCTTTCTGCAAGAATGATAAATCTTGTTGCACCGATAGGTAGGGGGCAGCGTGGTCTTATCGTTTCTCCTCCCAAATCTGGAAAGACAACGATTTTGAAACAGATCGCGAATTCTATTTCCACAAAATATGATGATATTCACATGATGATCGCTCTGATCGGTGAGAGGCCTGAAGAGGTAACCGATATGGATCGCTCGGTTGATGCCGAGGTGATCTCTTCCACATTCGATGATCCCGCTACCGCTCATGTTCGTTCCTCTGAGATAGTTTTCCAAAGCGCGAAGCGTTTGGTTGAAATTGGGCGGGATGTTGTTGTCTTGATGGACTCGATCACAAGATTGGCTCGTGCATATAACCTGGTAGTAAGCCCATCTGGCAGAACACTCTCAGGTGGTATTGACCCCTCAGCACTTTATCCACCTAAACGCTTCTTTGGAGCAGCTCGAAATATTGAGGACGGGGGATCATTGACAATCATTGCTACATGTATTGTTGATACAGGCTCAAGAATGGATGATGTGGTTTATGAGGAATTCAAGGGAACAGGTAATATGGAACTGCATCTTTCACGAAAATTACAGGAACGTCGAATCTTCCCGGCAATTGATATTGATCGGTCTTCAACAAGAAGAGAAGAATTGTTGTTAGGACCTGATATTACTCAAAGAGTCTGGTTGCTGAGAAGAATGTATTCACAGATGGTTTCAGACCCACCATCAGGTGCGGGGATGACACAAACTCAGGCCACAGAAGCAATTTTGAATGATATGAGAGTCACTGAGAACAATCAGGTATTCCTTGATTCGTTAAATAAATAATTAAATAAAAAACCGCTATTCCTAGCGGTTTTGTGTGGGGCTGAAGGGACTCGAACCCCTGACCTCGTCAATGTGAGTGACGCGCTCTAACCATCTGAGCCACAGCCCCAGTGTGCCGAATTATAGCATCCTCCAAAATCATATGCAAGGATATTTTGTTTGGGGTGAAATTCTGCTATGATTATTATGAAATAATTAATATTATTACTTGACTCTGATTCAGATTTTTTATATACTGCATCAGTTTGACGGAGAAATGAATGGTAAAACATGAACGAGTAGCAGATTCTGTGTATTTTTTCCAAAGTGAAGAATATGCTGAAGTAAACGCAGGAGTGGTAATTGGCTCAGAAATGGCAGCTGTTATCGATACATTGCCATACCCGGAAGAAACTGCTGAGGTCATCAGATTTGTTGAAGAGAAACATCAAATACCGATCCGCTATGTTATAAATACTCATTATCATGCAGACCATACATGGGGCAACTGCTTTTTTAAGAATGCTGAATTTATTGCTCATTCTAAGTGTAAAGAGAATCTGATCAAATATGGAATGCCTGCTTTGGAAAAGGTAATGAAAGGAAATGCTTTTTCTGATGATGTGAAGATCATCCTGCCAGATATTACATTCACCACTGGTAGAATCTCCTTGAAATTAGGAAAGAAAACAGTTACTGCCTTTCCGCTGCCCGGCCACACAGATGATAATATTGCTGTTCTCGTTGAGGAAGACAAAGTTGTCTTCACTGGAGATACTGTCATGCCAGTTCCTTATATTGTGGATGGAGATATTGAAGTAACAATAAGATCGCTGAAATTGTTACCTGATATGGGTATAGAGAATATTGTCCAGGGGCATGGAGAGATAATACTGCGTGGAGAAGTAAATGGGATGGTGGAACAACATATTGAATACCTGCGCTTTGTTGAAAAAACCGCGATGAAAGCAAACAGAAGAAAATTCCCATTAGATCTCATTGAAAGCGTAACTATTGAGGATGCAAAGAAAGACCGAACGATCTTAGGCGGTTTAGCGGAATCACTTCACCAAAGAAATATGATAGCTGTATATGAAAAAATGTTTGCAGAGAAACCTATCGGTTCGGAAGAATATTTTGAATAAAAAAAAGCCACTCATTGAGTGGCTTTTTCTTTATAAATCTAAATTACTGGTCTTTCTTCTTTCTAGCTCTAAAACCATGAATTCGTTCTGTACCGTTCCTCAGGGCCTTTATATTTGGCCTGAGGGCGTATAGAACGATAATCTCTGCAAGAACACCAAAGATAATATATTGCCATGGATCCAGGCCTATGAATGTCCTGTACCCAAAGATGAGAATTGAGAGGAAACCGATCATCATGGTTGTGATTGAGGCATAGCCTATAAAATAGTAAATTAAAACAGAAATGACGAAGATGATGATCCCGCTTGGAGGCCAGAGCCCCATCGCACCACCCAGAGTTGTTGCTCCACCAGCACCGCCACCCAGTCTTAGTTTCCCGTTTGGACCTCTTTGGATCAGGAAGATCGAATAATTATGACCAATGATCGCCAATACTGGAGCTAGAACAGAAAGCCATGGGGCGTCAGGAAAAAATTCCTGTGCGATGATAACACTGAAGTAACCTTTGAGGATATCTAGAATTGCTGTTGAAAGCCCGAATAAGAATCCGCCGGCTCTCATCGCATTTGTGCCGCCGGTTCTACCACTTTGAACATCACGAATATCTTCTCCGGTCCCGATCTTGACGATTAGGAAACCGAAAGGGATTGATCCGATCAGGTACGCAAGAATTAATATGCCTATCTGTGATAATAAATCCATAAGAGAATTCTCCTCTTCGCTATTTATGAATAAAACACTGTTTGTCTTTGAGAGTTACTCGGACAATTCTACCTTAATATCAATTGCGGTAAAGCCATTAGGGGTTATATTGAATGCCTTCAAACCCCATTTATCTGAATGACCAGAGATAATAAAAAATGTTTGAGTGTTCGAACTGTTTTCCCGAATGTCTGTTTCTGAAGGATGATCTGGGCCAAATGGGTGGGAGTGGTAAATGCCTAAATCTTGAATTCCCATCTGGTCGATTTCATATAGTGCCTTGATATGTTCATCCGGGTCAAGGATAAATTTTGATCCATCTGTTGATATATTGGAAACAGGCAGAAAACCAGTAATGTGGTTTTTCAATCCAAAAACTATCCCACATGCTTCATTTGGATGTGCAGATATTGAATCCTTGACCAATAACTCATAAAGTGAGTGATTGATTCGGAAAAAATTTGTAATTGGATTCATGGTTTTCTAAGGAAATAATGCAACCTATTCAGATAATAATCGTATTTTAGTATATAAAAGAGTTATTTGGAGGTTTCAATGAATAAAAGATTATATCGAAGTAGAGAGAATTCTCAGATCGCTGGTGTTTGTGGCGGTTTAGGGAATTACTTTGGAATTGATTCAACCTGGGTAAGAGTATTTTTTGTAATCATGGCCTTTACTAGAGGTTTTGGCCTATTCTTGTATCTGATCCTGACTGTGATCGTTCCTCGAGTACCTGAAGGGCAGGTGGAAGAAGTAAGTGATTCATTCCCGGATATCAATATCAATGCATCAAGGTTTGTAGGGGTCTTGCTGATCATAGCAGGTGTGGTTGCTGTATTCTGGAATTTTTTCCCAGGAGCATATAGATTAGTAACTGATAATTTCTGGGGTGGAGTATTTATCCTCTTAGGAGGAGCAATGCT
>JAUWSD010000006.1 GCA_030610225.1 Chloroflexota bacterium | reverse complement strand
GCCACTCCAAAAACGTTCTGAAGCAATTTGGAAAAATTACTCGATTTCTTAAAGATATTAATGATTGCCAAAACAGCTGCCGCGAAGAATAAGGTTATCGCAGTCCATGTAAGGGCAACATGCACATACACCGGTTTGATACCTGCTGCGATCTCTTTTTCCTCAGGAGAAATGATGACAATGATAATTGCCAATAGAATTAAGACTATTGGAATCCATATTGATGGTTTCTTATTTTTTCGCATACACTCAGTCTGTTACCAAGGTCCCGACTTCTTCACCTCTGAGCGCCGCTTTCAAAGCTTCCTCATCCCAGAAATTTATCACCATGATAGGCAGTTTATTCTCCATGCATAGTGTGATCGCTGTGGTGTCCATCACTCCCTGACGCATATTGATCGCCTCCATATATGTTAATTTCTTGATCAATTTCGCATCCTGGTTCTTCACAGGGTCCGATTCATATACTCCATCAACTTTGGTTGCCTTGATAAGAATATTGGCTCCAAGCTCCACCGCTCTAAGTGCAGCGGCCGTATCTGTTGAAAAGAATGGATTTCCAGTTCCACTTCCGAAGATAACGACACGTCCCTTTTCAATATGTCTGATAGCTCTGCGTCGAATATAAGGTTCAGCGATCGTTCGCATCTCGATCGCAGTTTGAACTCTTGTTGGAACCCCAGCACGTTCAATCGCATCCATCAAAGCTAAGGAGTTGATCACAGTACCAAGCATTCCCATATGATCAGCTGTAGCTCTATCCATACCACGCTCTAGTCCAAAGATGCCTCTCCACAAGTTTCCAGCCCCGATCACAATCGCGATCTCATGGCCTAAATTATGGATCTCAACAACTCTCTTGGCGATCGCTTCTGCTTGCAAAGGATCAACCCCAAAACCATCTGGGCCTGCCAAAGCCTCACCACCAATTTTCAAAAGGATTCTTTCAAATTTCACATTATCGTTCATTTAGAAATATCTCCTGTCAATTGTTATAAAAAAGCCAACCTCACGGTTGGCTTTAATTTTACTCTGCTTCTTGTTCTTCTACAGCGCTTAGTTCGCCCAATTCAAAACGGGCAATGCGGCGGATAACCAGTTTCTCACCCATCGCAGCGATCGTGTTATTCAGCATATCCCGAATTGTGAGCTCATCATTGCGGATGTACTTTTGGTTGAGAAGCACTTTCTCATCCTTAAACTTTTTGATCTTGCCCTCAATGATATTCTCCCAAATCTTCTCTGGCTTACCTTCTTCTTTTACCATTACGAGAGCTTCTTCTCGAATAGCTGCCAGAATTTCCTCGTCAATATCCTCTTCGCTAACAAATTCTGCACCTGCAGCTGTTACCTGAAGAGCGATCTCATGGGCAAATTCTTTGAATTTATCTGTTTTCGAAACGAAATCGGTTTCGCAGTTTAATTCAACCAGGACGCCAATACGGCCTTTCCCATGTGAATAAACTTCTACTATTCCCTCAGATGCTTCCCGTTCAGCTCGTTTCTCTGCTTTAGCAAAACCTTTTTCTCTAAGAGCTTCAAGGGCTTTCTCAAAATCGCCATCAGATTGTTCAAGAGCTGTGCGGCAATCCAAGATGCCTACACCAGACTCTTCTCTTAATGCTTTAATTTGGTCAATTGTAATTTCCATAATTATCCTCGCAGCTCTACTTCTTATTTTGCATCTGCTTCATCAGCCGATGTTTCTGAATCGACAGCTTCTTCTTTAACTACCTCAGCAGCTTCTTCGACTACTTCAGCAGCTTCTTCGACTACTTCAGCAGCTTCTTCGACTACTTCTGCAGCCTCTTCAACTACATCTTCTACAGTTTCTTCAACTGCTTCAGCAGCTTCTTCGACTACCTCAGCGGCTTCTTCAACTGCTTCTTCGACTGTGTCCTCAACCTCTTCAGCCTGCGCTGCTTCCACTTTAGCTATAGTTGAAGCACCCAGAAGATCTTCGTCGCTCATCTCAACCTGTTCTTCTTCATATGCTGGGGCTGCCGCTGCAGGAACATCACCATCTTTGCGCATGTCATTTCCAGCTAAGACTGCATCTGCCATGTTGCCGACCATGAGTTTTATCGCGCGGATCGCATCATCATTGGATGGGATCACGTGGTCAATTTCTCTTGGATCACAATTGGTATCAACCAATGCAAGGATCGGAATTTTGAGAGTGTTTGCTTCTTTTACTGCTGTCTCTTCGCGCTGAATATCAATAATGAATACCAGGTCTGGGAGTTTGTGCATATGTCGGACGCCGCTAAATCGAGCTTGAAGTTTATCGATCTTGCGGTCAATGATCAAGCGTTCTTTCTTTGTCAGTCGTTCCAACTCGCCTTTTTCACGCATTCTTTCTAAACGGTCCCATTCGTTAATTCTCTGGCGCATTGTCACCCAATTTGTGAGCATACCGCCCAGCCAGCGGAATGAAACATAGGGCATTCCACAACGGATTGCTTCCTGTGTAATTGTTTCATGTGCCTGGCGTTTGGTTCCTACAAACAGGATAGTGCCGCCATCTGCTACAGTCTGCTGAACAAGTTTAAAAGCCTGGTCCAACATCTTCACAGTCTGCTGAAGATCAATAATATGGATCCCGTTTCTTTCGGTGAAGATATAGGGTTTCATATTTGGGTTCCAGCGGTGTGTACGGTGTCCAAAGTGAACTCCGCTTTCTAAAAGCGCCTTCATAGAAATCTTTGACATTTGAAAATCTCCTTCGCGTTTTGTCCTCCGCTTTTATCCATCCTGCAAGTTGTCATAAAGATTTATGACACGCACATGCAAGTCAAAAAGCGTGTGTAATGTGCTCAATCATTTGAGCCGTCAGAGTATATCACAAATCTGTAGATATAGTCTAGTCTTTCCCGAAATTTCCCTTCAAGTTAATAATAGAACTAAGGATTAATATTACAAGGCGCGGTATAATATAGGGATACTACAATTTCGGATTTTAGTACACAATATTAGACATCAAAACGAGAGGAAACTGAATGGAAATTGGGCAAGTTGAACGAGTTGATATAAATAACGAAATGCGTTCAGCATATTTAGATTATGCAATGAGCGTTATTGTTTCACGGGCACTTCCAGATGCCAGAGATGGGCTAAAACCTGTACACAGAAGGATCTTGTATGCAATGCACGACATGGGTATCCGTGCTGGAACCTCATATAAGAAATCAGCCAGGATCGTTGGTGAAGTGTTGGGTAAATACCACCCCCACAGTGACGGCGCTGTCTATGATGCCATGGCCAGAATGGCACAAGATTTCTCATTGCGCTACCCTCTTGTCGATGGACAGGGTAACTTTGGTTCAATTGGTGGAGATCCACCTGCTGCAATGCGTTATACAGAAGCACGTATGGCTAAGATGGCCGGGGAATTGTTGATCGACATTCAAAAAGACACTGTTGACTATGTTGAGAACTTCGATGCCTCACTATTCGAACCATCAGTCCTCCCAAACAGACTTCCAAACCTGCTCCTTAACGGATCGTCTGGAATTGCAGTCGGTATGGCTTCAAATATACCCCCGCATAATTTGGTTGAATTGACAAATGCGATCAATTTTATGATCGACAATTTTGATAATTATGATGACATCACAGTAGATGATCTAATGGAATTCGTAAAAGGTCCGGATTTTCCCACTGGTGCAATAATTGTGGGTCTTGACGGTGTCCGCCAAATATACAGTACCGGACGTGGAAAAATTATCTTGCGGGGAAGAGCCACGATCCAGGAAATGCGGGCTGGAAGGCATAAGATCGTCATCACAGAAATTCCATACCAGGTAAACCAAACCAAACTGATCGAGAGGATCGCAGCCCTTGTCCGACAAGGGAAGTTGGTTGGAATATCTGATCTTCGTGACGAATCTGACCGCTTGGGCATGAGCATCAATATTGAGCTCAATAGAGGTACTCAGCCCAGGACTGTTTTAAATCGTTTATACAAATACACACCGCTCCAATCAACCTTCAGTACTCAGCTCCTGGCGCTTGTTGGTGGTGAACCGCTCACGCTGACATTAAAACGCGCCCTGAAGATCTTTATCGACCACCGGGTCGAGGTCATAAACAGACGCACGAAGTTTGACTTGAAAAAAGCTCAGGACAGGCTCCACATTCTTGATGGACTTTTGATCGCCCTTAATAATATTGATGCTGTCATCAAAACTATTCGGGAATCTGAGAATGTAGAAAAGGCTAAGACTCAGCTTATGTCACGTTTTAAGCTTAGCGATATTCAGGCTCAGGCGATCCTTGATATGCAGCTTAGGCGGCTTGCTGCTTTGGAAAGACAGAAGATCGAGGATGAACACAAAGAAATAAAAGACCTGATCAAATATTTTGAAGATTTGCTGGCTCATCCAAAAAAGATCCTTGGCTTGGTAAAAGATGACTCAATCGAAATGGTTGAGAAATATGGCGATGAGAGAAAAACCACCTTTGAACTTGAAGATACGGGTGATTTTAATGAGGAAGACCTCGTAAAAGATGAGGCTATCCTGATCACATTGACAGAGAGAGGTTATATCAAGAGGATTCCAGCAGTCACTTTCAGGTCACAAGCACGCGGTGGCAAAGGCGTCATTGGGCACACAATGAAGGACGAAGATGAAGTCGCTATGCTAATCCCATCCAGATCAAAAGAAACAATTCTATTTTTCTCTGATAGAGGAAAAGTCTATTCAGTGAAAGCCTACAGAATTCCAGAAGCAAGCAGAACTGCAAAAGGAACATCTATCTTCAACGTTCTTGCTCTTGGCGCTGATGAAACAATCACAGCAGCTGTAAGGGTCAGAAATTTCAAGAATTCAGAATTCTGCATCATGACAACCAAGAAAGGCAAAACCAAACGAGTTGCATTATCAGAGTTTGAATCTGTACGCCCATCTGGGTTGATCGCAATGAACTTGGCGAATGACGATTCTCTGGGCTGGGTCAGGTTGACCAGTGGAAAAGACAATGTCATCATAATCACCAGAAACGGAAAAGCCCTCCGCTTTGATGAGAACAATGTCAGAGCGATGGGAAGACAGGCAGGCGGTGTAATTGGCATCAAGATGAGAGGTGATGATGAAGTCACCAGCATGGAAGTGGTCGAGAAAGATGGCCACCTTCTTGTTATCACCGAAAAAGGTTATGGCAAACGCACTCCCCTTGATAAGTATGTTACTAAAGGGCGCGGCACTTTGGGCGTAAAGACAGTTGATACAAATATGATCCCAAAGATCGGAAAGATCGCAGCAGCAAGGATTGTTCAGCCTTCTGATGAGTTAACAGTTATCTCCTCGAATGGTGTTGTCATGAGAACTACTGTTGATAATATTTCAACCGCTGGAAGAGCAACCATGGGCGTCAGGATAATGAACATAAATGATGGTGATTCGGTTTCTTCAGTTGCCCGTACATCTGCAGCAGATATGAAAGAAATAATTGAAGAAAAGTAAATAAGTAGATAAGAAAACTCCCCGGAAAACCGGGGAGTTTTCTTATGGAAATACGATCTTTCCTGAAAAGAACAGAATTATTGACCCCACAAATAACACCAACCAGAATATTTCAAGCGAAATAACAAAAAGCTGAAGAGGTGTCATCCCGAAGATTTTTTCAGGTCTGATCTCAGCAGGTGCATCGACAATGTGTTCATCGATTGGAACCTGCTCCATCTCATCAACCTGTTTTGGAATTCTGCCAGCCTTCAATTTATTATCCATTTCCCTATTTTACAGCCAAATGTAAGTCCCCATAGTAAAAAATGTTTTTCTTTTCATCACTTGTTAGTATCACAATTCCGCCATCATCATCCAGCCCCAGCAGCTCACCAGAACATATATGGCTCCCATCTCTATGGAGGAACACTTCTGAACCTTTAAAAGCAAGGTTTTCCTCCCATTCCCTGATGATCTGATCAGAATTGATTTCCTTCATTACCCTCAATAGATTCACGATCAACTTCTCCAGAAGAATTTCTTTGGAAATTGAGTCTTTATACTCCAATTCCAATGCTGTGGCCGGGAATAAGACTTCCTTTGGTATTGCTGATTTTGATATATTTATACCTATACCAACGATAAGAGATCTCAGATTGCTACCAACCCAGTCAGCCTCAGTCAAAATACCACAGAATTTCTTTCCATCCAGAAGCACATCATTGGGCCATTTGATCTTTGCTGAAAGGTCAAAAAGCTCAGTCACTGTTTGGGTAACCGCCAGTGCTCCAATACCAGTCACTCTTCCCAATATATTCTGGTGTGCAGCTATATCTCCAAAAATGAAGCTCAACGCCAAACCTGCTCCTTCCTCTGTTTCCCACGTTCTTTCTCCTCTCCCCCTGCCCTTGCTTTGGTGCTCAGCGATCACAATCCCCAAATCCACCTTATTTTCTTTCACGATTTCCATCGCTCTGTCATTTGTTGACCCAATAGAAGCATGAATTTCAATAATTTGAAACCCCTGCTCTTTCAACTTCCTGATGATTTTTCTTTTCTCCATGTTCTGTTTTCCTGAATTTGATTATACCAATCGGGTTGTGAAGTACCAGATATATTTATACAATAGAAACATATATCTTTTTATCTGACTGTGAATAATTAATGACAAATTCAATACCAACCGAGAATCTTGCCTCAATACTGACAAATGATGAATTGGAAGCTCTTTATTCGATCAGCCTTGTTATCGCTGAAACGAATAATTTTGACCAGGCTTTTGACCAAATATTCAAGATCGCACGCCCTATGTTCATATTCGATAATATCGCCATCTATCAAAAAATGGATGGGGATAATACCGAGCCTGTTTTTGCAAGAGCGATAGGCAGAGGAAGGGCAACCCCCGCAGAACTTACGTGGGGTGAACTGGTAGTCTCAGAGGTTATTAAATCTGAGGACAGATTCATCTCGGAAAGCCCGATTTCCCCCCACTATGACAGATTGGATCAACCTTTTATTCTCGGCCTGCCGATCAAAGCCAGAGGAGTTACAAGCGGCGTGCTTGTATTCGTCCGTTTTGGTGGACCACCTTATGAAGAAAAACAAGTTCGCCTAGCTGAGATATTTGCAACTCATATTTCTCATTTCTTTGAACGCCAATACCTGATCAGTAATATCGCAGATCTGGAAGCAACCAAAAAATTGAATACGCTTCAGGAAACTTTCATTGCGATGATCACACACGAACTGAACACACCCATCGGATTTATAAAAGGATATGCGACCACATTACTCAGGCAGGACGCAAATTGGGATAAGAAAACTCAGGATGAATTCCTGCATATCATAGATGAAGAGACCGATAGATTGAGTGATCTGATCAATGTCCTTCTGGACTCCTCCCGCCTTCAGACAGGCACGCTGCCAATGGAGATCAAGAAGACCAATATCAGCAAGCTCATTGAGAGTCTGGTTGAACGTCTGGAGCCACGTTTCGAAAATATTAAGATAATGTTAGTGATCAGGGACCTTGAACTTTTTATCCTGGCAGATACAACCCGCATTTCAGCAGTAGTAGAGAACCTGATCGGGAATGCCGCAAAATATGCTCCGAACAGCACATTAAAGATAATTCTGGAAGAAGTGGCCGGAGAAGCCCAATTAACCTTTGAGGATGACGGTCCAGGCATCCCAGAAATGTACTTTGATAAGATCTTCACCAAATTCTTCCGGGTTCCGAATAATACCGCAAGTGTCAGGGGCACTGGCATGGGATTATTTATTTGCAAACAGATCATCAAAGCCCATCAAGGAACAATTTCAGTTATGTCAAATGGTGATAAAGGTACGAAATTCGTTATAAAATTACCATTAAGCAAGGATGATTGAAAGAGGATGTAATGAGTGAAACAATTTTAATTGTTGATGACGAGCCCCGCTTTATAAGACTATTGGACGCCAATCTGGTTTCTGAGGGTTATAGTGTCATCGTCGCAAATAACGGACTTGAGGCAATTGACCAGGTAGTGAACAATTCGCCTTCACTGGTATTGATGGATATTATGATGCCAAAGATGGACGGATTAACTGCCCTTCAGAGAATTCGCGAATTTTCAAATATTCCGATCGTCATGCTTACTGCCAAAGGAAAAGAATCGGACAGGATTCTGGGTTTGGACAGGGGTGCTGATGATTATATTGTGAAGCCATTTTCAGCAGATGTCCTCATTGCAAGGGTCAAAGCAGTCATGCGCAGGGCTCAGGTCAGTGATGATTCGGGGCGCACGATCAAATTCCAGCATGGTGATCTTTCGATTAATTTTGCCAAGGCTTCAGTAACAACTAATGACGAGCCTGTCTTTCTATCAACTACAGAGTATAAACTTCTCCTTCAATTTGCCCAAAATGTTGGAAAGGTCGTCTCAGCAGACTCTCTGCTGACCAATGTTTGGGGGGAAGAATATAAGGATGACAAAGAGATCTTATGGGTTTGCATCTCGCGTCTCCGTCAAAAATTGGAAGAAAACCCAAAGAAACCAGAACATATCAAAACAAAATCAGGTTTAGGCTATATAATGCCTATTCTGAATTAATTAAAGATTCCTGGAGGTCAGGAAATGCAATCTAAACTTGCTGCAAGTATTCGAAGAAAAAAATTAGGTGTTCTTATTAAAGATGCCAGGCTCTTTATCGGTAAAACAAAAAAAGAATGTGGCCAAATGATCGGCATTTCCGGGGGTGCCTTTAATTCTATCGAGAATGGAAAACGTTCAATTTCTCTTCCGGAATTAGAGGTGCTTGCAAACAACTTCTCTCTGCCAATTAAATACTTCTTCCAGGACGAACTCCAAACTGAGAAAGATCAATCCGACCTTCTCTTTAATCCCGATGATATAAACAGCAGCAATGTCAGGATAGGAGAAGTTATTTCAAAAGCTTTCTCAGAATCAAATATGACCTATAAAGAACTTCTGGAGAAAACCGGGATCTCCGGATCGAGAATGAAGAAATATGAACGTGGTGATTCTGCAGTCCCGATCCCGGAACTGGAAATTCTTTGTAATCTCTTTAATATCTGGATTTATGATCTGATCGATGATTCAACAGGTTCTGGTAAGAAAGCGATCGAAAATCAAGCAGTTGAAGCCTTCAGAAATCTAGAGCCAGCTCTTCAGGATTTCATCAGCAAACCAGTGAACACTCCCTACCTTGAGGTTGCAAAGAAGCTCAGTTCTTTATCTACTGAGCAGCTCAGATCAATTGCCGAAGGTCTTCTGGAAATAACAATATGAGCAAAACCAGTTCTTATGAATTAGAGGGTAAAGAAGCATATCAAAAAAATAAATATGCTAAAGCAGCCAAACTGTTTGGGCAGGCCAAGCAGGAATATGAAACAATTAATGATGCTGTGAAAAGTGCTGAGATGGCTAATAATCAATCTGTCGCATTCCTCCAGGCTGGAAAGGGAAAGCAAGCATTAAAAGCTGTTCTTGGAACTGAAGAAATATTTAAGCAGCATGATGAAATACTTCAACAAGCCCTGGCATTAGGAAATAAAGCCGCAGCTCTGGAAGCTGTAAAAAGGGTTGAGGAAGCAGAAACAGCATATGAACAATGTGTTGAGATCCTTCAGGAATTAGGGGAAGAACAGTATCTCTCTGAAGTTATGAAATCAATGGCTGATCTCAAATTCAAGGGTAATCGGAAATATGAGGCTGCAGCTTCATTAATATCAAGCGTAGATCTGGAAGGAAAACCAAATCTCTGGCAAAGATTTATGAGATTCATCCTTGAGAGATTTTTTAAATAACCTGGTTGTTATTCTAGAATAAACCGTATGTTACCCCAACAAAAATCATCTATCCGTCCGGCAGTACCTGAAGACATCCCCAAGCTGCAGAGCTTGATCAAGTCTGAACAAATGGTGCACAAACACCTTGACTGGCGCAGCCCACTTGACCGAATAGATGAAACCCCCTTCCTGATCATGGAAAGGTCTGGCAGGATCACTGGAGCTCTATCGTGTCCAGCTGATCCATCCAAAACAGCTTGGATACAGTTTTTCCTTGCAGCTGCCGGGGAACCCTCCAAGATAATCTGGAATGAACTCATTCAGGCCGCAATATCAATACTAGAAAACAGCACAGCCAAACATCTGCTTGCCATCCCAATAACCCCCTGGTTTACTAATCTCTTATCAAATAATGGCTTCAAAGAATTATCCAGAATCATCATTTTAAATCTCGATACTCAAAACTTTCAAATCGTCCTTCCTGGAACAGAACATATCATTAGAGATATGCAAATATCAGATATCCCGGAAATTGAGATACTCGACAGAGGATCATTTGGCCCCGTGTGGCATAATACAAGAAAATCTCTGGAAGCAGCATTCAGTAAGGCATATAAGGCAACCGTTATCTTAGAGAAAGAGACGATTATTGGTTACCAGATCAGCACATTAAGCCCAAGAAGCACTCATCTGGCCCGTCTTGCAATACACCCTGCATACCAGTCTAAGGGCATCGCTTCTGTAATACTTACCGATCTAATAAAATTTCTAAAAACAAATAATAAGAATATTTTGTCTGTAAACACCCAGCAGAATAATGTTTGTTCGAAAAATCTATACAAGAAATTTGGTTTCCAGCCTACAAATGAATATTTTCCAGTATTTGGGCTAAGAATTAACAAGTAATTAATCTTCTCCTGTTTATATCAATTCTTTAATGTTATTATTTACAATCGATTAAAAAAGATGCTGATCTCCAGCATTTAAGGAGCATTAATGAGTTCAGAGAACATTTCAAAAAAGCAGCAAAAATATCAGGCACGTGTTCAACGCAGCAAAAGAAATAAACGTAAAAAACAAGCAGTTAACATTACCCTGATTGTTGTTGGTTTTGGGATCATCCTGCTTGCCCTGTATCTACCTACAATGCAGCCAATTACTGATCTGATCGAACCGGCCCAGAGGGCACATCCTTTAGCAGATGGCAATGCAATTGGTGATCCTAATGCCCCGGTTACGATCGAAGTGTATTCGGACTTCAAATGCCCAGCCTGTGAATATTTCTATGAGACCGTTGAACCAAATATCATCCAGCAGTATGTTGAAACCGGTTTAGTGTATTTTGTTTATCATACATTTGGCGACCGCATCAACCCGCCCCAATCTGGTATCACCTCTCAGGCATTATATTGCGCTGATGACCAAGGTTATTTCTGGGAAATGCATGATTATATTTATACAAATTTCGATTTTGGTGTATCCAAAGGATTTACAGACAAGGCTTTGGAAACAATGGCCAAGTTGATCGGAATGGATACGAATGTATTCTCAAAATGTCTGGCAGATAATGCCCATACTGATCAATTGGATCGGGATGTTGAAAATGGGACAGCTTTGGGAATTCCAGGTACACCCAGCGTGATAATCAACGGGAACTTGCTTGATAGCTTCCAATTTGCTGATATTCAAGCTGAGGTTGAAAATATCTTATCTGGTCTTGAGGGAGAAGAATAAAGTATATAATTTGAAGGCAGGAAATTCTTCCTGCCTTTTTTTATCACAATAGTTAAGGGAGAAATAACTCAATGGAAAACAAGATCGACCCACTTTGGAAAACAGTTCTAACTGTATTAGTGACAATGCTCTTTACTAGCATTCTTTTCTATATCACGAAACCCCAACGCGGCAATTCTGTTGAACTTCTCCCAGCGCCTACCCCTGAATCTGTTGTAGTGGATATCTTCGGAGCGGTTGCGGACCCAGGTGTCTACACTCTTTCCCCTGACAGCAGGATTTATGAAGCGATAGAAATTGCAGGCGGTCTATTGGAAGATGCATATACAGGTCATCTTAATCAAGCTGCCCATGTTATTGATGGTCAAAAGATCGAAATTCCATTATTGGTAAAGAATGAGGAAGAATATTACACTATCGGGGAAATAGATCAGGCGGTCTCAGATCCAATCAGTTTGATAAATATAAATTCAGCATCAGTTGATGAATTGATTGAACTGCCAAACATCGGTGAGACACGGGCAAATGCAATCATTGATTACCGCAATTTAAATGGCCCATTCACAAAGATTGATGATGTCATAAATGTGTCCGGAATTGGTGAAATAACATTTAAACTGATAAAAGATCTGATCACGATATACTAAGATATATTGAGGATTCTTTTATGATCTATAAAGGCATTATCCATAAATATTCGGAATTATTAGATCTGCCTGCCTACTCGATCACTGTCAGTTTGAATGAGGGCAATACACCATTGATCCCAATACCCCGATTAGCCAACGAGCTGGGCGGTGATTTCAAGTTGTTCATCAAATATGAGGGATTAAACCCAACAGGTTCTTTTAAGGACCGAGGAATGACAGCTGCGATCAGTGAAGCGGTCGGTAGAAATGTAAAATCTGTTATCTGTGCATCAACTGGAAATACAGCCGCCAGCGCAGCAGCATATTCTGCGAGAGCTGGATTAAAAGCCTTTGTGCTGATGCCAGCAGGAAAAGTTGCTGCGGGAAAGATCACCGGGGCTATTGCTCATCAAGCTGAGGTGATCCAGATAGATGGATCGTTTGACGATGCATTGGAACTGGTTGTAAAGATCAGTGATAAACATCCCGTTAGCTTAGTCAATTCGATCAATCCATACCGGATAGAGGGCCAACAAACCGGAGCCTTTGAGATCTGCGAGCAAGTAGGCTCAGCACCAGACATATGCTGTCTGCCTGTAGGTAATGCCGGGAACATCACAAGTTACTGGAAAGGTTTCAGGAGGTTCAACGAAGTCAAACATACCGGGCTGCCCCAGATGCTTGGGGTTCAGGCTGCGGGATCTGCACCATTAGTCCTGGGAGAGCCAGTTAAGAATCCCGAAACTGTAGCGACTGCGATCCGCATCGGTAATCCCGCGAGAGGTGAAGAAGCCCTACAAGCTGCGCATGAATCAAATGGTAGGATAATATCTTGCACAGATAAAGAAATTCTGGAAATGCAGTCTAGATTGGCTCAGGAAGGTGTCTGGGTTGAACCCGCTTCTGCTGCAGGTGTTGCCGGGCTGAAGAAAGAAATTCTCTTAGGTAATATTGATCCAAAAGATAAAACAATCGTGGCAATTTGTACCGGGCATGGGATGAAAGACCCAGACATAATCGTCAACCAGGCTGAATTAAAAGAACCAATCCCAGTAGGTTTAGATAAACTGGAAGAAGTAATTTTCTCTAATTAAATTATTCTAAGGAAAATCCAGGGGGAAGAAGCTGATCTTCGACGATCGGTTCATCCTCCAGTTTAAATAACCACGCACAGTAAAAATCCCTATCATGCTCATCTGGAGGGCATGCAATAATACTCGTCCTGATGCGTGGATCAATTGTATATGCAAAATATGCATACTCAATTATTCCAACAGGTTTGCATGGAAAAAGATTCATCTTCTTTCTTTTACGCGCAGATTGCACCCGACAGTCTGTCATCTCATATCTAAGTGTCGTTTCATCCAACCTATGTAATGCCTGCTCATTAAGTCTTGCATACAGCCGAAACTGGAGTGCCTTCTCCAGCGCATCTAACCCACCGCCTTGCTCGACCCCAACTCTTCTCATTATTCTCTTAGCTTCAACCTGTGTGAAATATCTCCAGGCGATCTTATCCATCTTTATTGCTGAAGAAATATCATATTCGTTTTCAACTGCCTGGAACCATAAACCATCATGAGCCAGCCAGTTTTTTGCTGAATCTTCCAGGAGGTCTATCAATGTTTCTTTGTCTAATTTTCGCAGGATTTCTCTATCAGGCATTTTATCTCCATTAATTTTTATGTTCTTGATTATATCAAGCGGGGGGGAAATTCAATCCAACCTTTCAAATCCGACCTCATCCAGATAGATCTTGCCGTTGCTGGTTATATCAAACTTGAATCTTATCTCACTGATATTCTCAATATCAAGCAAATTGTTTTCTTTTTCAAATTCAACCAGAGGGATCAAGAAGGTCTGGAGTATCGGCTCTATTTCATTTTTATAGGTGATCTGTTCCCATAAGGGGTACTTGGTGAACACAACATGGAATTGAGGTAATAACCTCCCAAAATCACTCAGTTGAACAGATGCCGCATTGCCATATTTATCACTGACTTCGATGGTCATATCAAGAAGTTCACCATTAAATTCCCGCTTGTCTACCAAGCCAAAACTGAGAGTATCAGCGGATGAGATCTCTACCTGATTATCAAATTGGATTGTATAGCAAGAGCTTTTTAAGTCTCCCCACCCGATTTCTACAACTTGATTATCCAATTCCTTTCCAGAACGGAGCTTCAAGCTCAACTCTTTCCAAAAGAGCAGCCCGGATGTTCGTATCTCACCAACTGTAGCTGTCTCCACACCCACATCCTCTTCAAAATTCGCAACAGGTGTAAAGCCTGAACTCTGGAATTGATTCATATACAGATTCTCTGGTAACCACTCACCTGCATTCTGATAATTTTCGAATACAGCCCTGTATTCATCTACATCTTTCAATGTCGCATCCAGGAATGCAGAAACATACATCAGAAGGATTTCACGCTGCTGTTCTTCAGGCATTATCGGTTTTATGTTCAACAAGAATCTACTTGGTAACCGGCGGTCATATGGACTCCACACAGTGTTGAATTGACTGTGGTTTGCGCGCTCGATCAATACAGCCGCTTTGAAATAGCCCGAATCCTCATCTGTGTATGAAACACGATAATATTGTTTCAAACCCTCAAATCTGGAAATATCAGAGTCATGT
>JAUWSD010000019.1 GCA_030610225.1 Chloroflexota bacterium | reverse complement strand
GCCTTTACGAATTCTTTGCTATACGATCCTGCAAAGCAGTGATCCTATTCCGAATACGCAAGTAGAAAGATTGGAATATTTGAAGGGCTTAGGTTTTCCAGTTCCGGAAGATAGCGAGTTCGCTGGGAATATTGAGGAAGCAGCAGCTAAATGTGAAGCATGGATCGAAAAAAGAGATAAATTAACTTTTGAAATTGATGGAGTTGTCGTAAAGATAAATGAATTGGATTTATCAGATGATCTAGGAATCGTTGGCAAAGACCCGCGTGGTGCGATCGCTTTTAAATTCCCGGCCCAGGAAGTGACGACAAAACTTCTTGAAATTGGTGTGAAAGTAGGGCGTACAGGAGTTCTGACGCCATTTGCAGTCCTTGAACCGAGTATGATCGGCGGCGTTACTGTCAGCCAGGCAACCCTGCACAATTTTGATTTTATCGCTGAGAAGGATATCAGGGTTGGTGATCGGGTGAGAGTGAAGAGAGCGGGGGATGTGATACCTTATGTGATCGGTCCGATACTGGATGCACGAAAAGGCAATGAACAAGAATTTATGCCACCAATATTTTGCCCTGAGTGTAAAGAGCCGGTATCTCGAATAGAAGGTGAAGTTGCCCTGTATTGCAATAACCCCGAGTGCCCAGAGAAAGTTAAACGTCAAATTGCACATTTCGTGTCCAGAGAGACTTTGGATATTGTTGGGCTTGGGGTAAAGATCGTTGATGTACTGGTGAAAGAAGGATTTGTAAAAGATGTGTCTGATCTTTATAAACTTGATCGGGAAGAGATCATTGAACTCGAAGGTTTTGCAGAGAAGAAAGTTGATAATCTGCTGGAAGCAATTGAGGCATCAAAGAATCAGACTCTTGATAAGTTGATCTTTGCGCTTGGGATCAAAGGGGTAGGAGAAGTTGCCTCAACAGATCTCGCCGAAACTTTTCTTGATCTTGAGAGTTTATCTAAAGCAAAGCAGGAAGATATAGAATCGTTGGAAGGATTTGGTCCGAATATTGCTGAAGAAGTCGTTTCATGGTTTGCAGATGAAGCAAATATCAGTCTTTTGAATGAATTAAAATATGTTGGTATGTGGCCTGTTCAGGAAAAGGCTCAGGAATTGGGATCAAATGAATTCGAGGGTCTCACATTCGTGATCACCGGAACACTGGAAGGTTATACGAGGAATGAAATAAGAGAGTTTATTAGTTCTCGAGGCGGCAAGGTCACTTCATCGATCAGCAAAAATACTTCCTACCTGGTTTTAGGTGAGAATGCTGGCTCAAAATTACAGAAAGCGCAGAGTCTGGGAACGAAAATTATAAATGTGGATGAGTTGTTATTATTACCAGAATCTGACCAGCTAAGGTAAAATAGTTCGAAATTATTGAGTTAGCAATAATGAAAGAGGAGTACCAGTTTATGAGTTTAAAATACAATGATGCCATAGCAAAAAGAGCAATGGCTATGAATGAGAGAGTTAGAAATTATCAGGAAAATGATCTTTATTATTTGAATCTGCCAATAACTGAGTTTTTGGGCGGATCCAAGGTGCTTGTCGGGGGACGCGAGATGGGCATGTATGCTTCTTACAGTTACCTCGGTCTGATCGGGCATGAGCGGATAAATGAAGCGGCTATTAAAGCAGTAGAGAAATATGGAACAGGGACGCACGGTGTGCGTTTGCTTGCAGGAACATTGGATCTTCATGAGGAATTGGAAGAAACAATTGCTAACTTCAAGCACACAGAAGCAGCTATCAGTTATTCATCAGGTTATGTGACCAACCTGACAGTCGTTTCAGCTTTAGTTAGAAAAGGTGACTGGGTTATATCCGATAAATTGAATCACGCCAGTATTGTTGATGGCTGTCATATGTCTGGAGCAAAATTTACCAGATTTAATCACAATGATATGGATCACCTTGAAGTAAGATTGCAGCAAGCTGGTAATGCAGCAAAGTTGGTTATTGCGGATTCAGTGTTCAGTATGGATGGTGATGTGATCGACCTTCCTAAAGTATCAGAACTATGCAAAAAATATAATGCCTGGCTTATGATAGACGAAGCCCACTCGGTTGGTGTGCTCGGTGAAACTGGCACAGGAATTGAAGAGCATTTTGGAATGCCTTATGACACTATTGATATCAAAATGGGTACAATGAGCAAGACCATTCCATCTGTAGGTGGATATGTAGCTGCTAATAAAGAATTGATCAATTATTTCCGCCATGCCAGCAGAGCATACATTTTCTCTGCCGCAGTTCCACCAGCCCAGGCAGCTGCATCAAATGAAGCATTCAAAGTTATTTTGGATGAGCCGTGGAGAATTGAGAAACTAAGAAAGAATGCAGATCAATTCATTAATGGGATCAAAGCTTTGGGGTTTGATACTCTCCAGACAGAAACTGCTGTTGTGCCAGTTATCTGCGGTGCGGATGAAGTGGCTTATGCAATGACGCGCGAAGCTCATAAGCGCGGCTTCTTTGTTTTACCAGTTGTATCTCCAGCTGTTGGAGAAGGGCTTGCCCGACTGCGTGCAACAGTGACATCAGCACATGAGAGTGATGATATTGCTAAAGCTATGGCAGTGATCGGGGACGCCGGGAAGAAACTTGGTGTGATCTAAGAAAGAAATTGAGAGGTTGGGATAGAGATTTCCAACCTCTTTTTTGTTAAATTAATATTTGGAATAAATAACTAAATTTAATTAGATGTGTTCCTTTTTATGGAATTCTTTGAAAATTCGAGGAGAAGAGATGCAAGTACGTCAAATTGATCAATCATCAAAGAAAGATATTCGAAAGTGGATTAAATTTCCATACAAAATTTACAAGGGGAACAAACTTTGGGTGCCGCCTTTTATCTCTGGAGCTAAGAAACAACTTGATCGGGATAAGCATTCCTTTTACAAATCGGGTGGAGATGCTGCATTCTTTGTGGTTGAAAAGGATGGGAAGATAGTGGCGAGAGTGGGGGTGATGAACAATATACGCATCAACAATGAGTTGAACGATACAAAAGGCCAATTCAATTGGTTTGAAGCATATAACGATAAAGAAGCTGTGAAGCTATTGTTTGATATGGCTTTTGATTGGTGCAGGAAGCAGGGGCTAACTTATGTCGAAGGACCTAAAAGTTTGATCGAAGGTGATTCTTCTGGGATTCTTGTAAAAGGTTTTGAGCATAGACCTGCAGTTAATGTTTCCTATAACCTTGATTATTATCCTGAATTAATTGAAAGAGTTGGGTTTGAAAAAGACCATGATATGCTTTCTGGTTTTGTGGATATTAAGCAAGTGGGAAAGCCCCCGGAAAGAGTTGTGCGCATTGCAGAGATGATAAAAAAGCGGCGTGGTTTTCATATCAAACAATTTAAATCAAAGAAAGAGCTTTGGGATGTTGCTGAAGATATTAAGAACGTTCACCAGGCAGCATTCGCATCAGAAGGGCAGCGGATCCTGACTGATGAACAATTCATGCAGGCGGCCAAAGAATTGATATTCCTGTCTGATCCCAAACTAATGAAACTTGTGATGAAGGATGACCAGATTATAGGATTCCTTTTCACTTATCCGGATATTACAAAGGGAATCAAAAGATCCGGAGGGCGGATGGGGCTTTGGGGGATATTGAATATTTTGATAGAAAAGAAGATCACCAAATGGATCAACGTGAATGGTGTTGGGATACTTCCGGAATTTCAGGGATTGGGAGCAAATGCGATCCTGTATCATGAACTGGCAAAAACATTGGTTGAATCAAAGTACGAATATGCTGATGCAGTCTTTGTCAGCGAATTTAACTATAAGAGTTTCTCAGACAATGAATCGATGGGTGTGACATGGTACAAAGCTCATCGTATCTATCGTAGAGAATTATAGGGGAAAGGAATATCTGGAGGACTTATTATATGACTGGTGAAAAGCTGTCAAAGAAAGTGAAGACATTATACGGTGCAGGAGATTTCGGCTTCAGTCTTACTGGTACGATGATCGGGGTTCTACATTTATTCTTCCTGTTGGATGTTGTTGGAATTTCTCCAAAATATGCAGCCCTGGCAATTTTTATAGGTAAAAGTTGGGATTGGATCAACGATCCATTGATAGGGCATTTGTCTGATAAAACGAGGAGCAGATGGGGCAGAAGAAGGCCATTCCTATTATTTGGATTCCTTCCTTATGCACTTGCATTTGCACTTCTCTGGTGGAAACCTCCGCTGTCAACAGATATCCAATTTGTGATCTATTATGCGATCGCATACTTTATCTATGATGCGGCTGCAACATTTGTCTATATGCCTTATTTTGCGCTCACACCTGAGCTGACACAGGATTATGATGAACGGACATCGCTGACAAGTTACCGCATGTTCTTCTCGATCCTGGCCGGATTGGTCGCATTTACAGTGCCATTAATGGTGATTGGAACTATGCAGCCAGAGAATGCCGGTAAGGTTTTGTGGGTCGGTATTGTGGCGGGTTTAGCGGCGGGATTACCACTCCTGCTCACATTCTTTGGGGTAAGGGAAAAACCAGAATACCAGGAACAGGAGACACCGAAACTATTTGAGTCAATAAAAGCTGCAATCAGAAATAAACCATTTTTATTTGCCATGGGAATTTTCCTCTTCACCTGGGCTTCGATCGAGATAGTCCAGAACATGCTGCTGCTCTTCTTGAAATACCGGATGGATCTGGAGGGGCAGAGTGACATAATTTTGGGGACGGTCTTCGTAGTCGCCATGCTGTTCCTCCCATTTTGGGATTGGGTATCAAAAAAACTGGATAAGCGCAAAGCCTATATTTGGGGTATGGTGTTTCTTTCGATAGTATTGATCATTCTGGCATATGTAAATCCAGATACTGGTTTCGTATATATATTGATTTTGGCTGGGCTAGCTGGGATCGGTGTGAGTGCTGTGCATGTCCTGCCATGGTCAATGATCCCGGATGCAATAGAGTGGGATCAACTGCAAACAGGTGAACGACACGAAGGAATGTTTTATAGTATTGTGACCCTTTTTAAAAAAGTGGCAAATTCTATTGCTGTTCCTACGACAGCCTTGATACTTGAAGCCACTGGTTATATTGGAAATGTAGCACAGCAGGAACCCAGCGCTGTAAAAGCAATCATGATGATGACCGGGCCGCTGCCAGCTATGTTCATGCTGGTTGGTATTGTGTTTGCGATCTTATATCCGTTAAACAGGAAAAAATATCAGGAGATCACTGAGCAACTATCAGCTAAAGAGTAAGACAAAATCAGATTGGATTATTTAAAGGCTTGGAGGAAAAATAAATTTATCTTGTTGAGATTCCAAGAGCGTCGAATTTTTCTTTTAATTCAGTGTTGGAAGGCTCAATAAAAACATCCCCATCTGGGAAAAAAATTGTTGGGACCGATCTGTTTCCATTATTTACTTTGCGGACATTATCATCATATTCGGGATTCTCATCAAGGTCGATATATGTATATTCGACCTTTTGTTTCCGAAAATAGAGTTTTGAACGGCGGGTGTCTGAGCACCAATCCGTTCCATACATGATGATTTTTTTATTTGTATCGTTCATTATTTATCCTGTAATTAATTTGCAGCCAACTTATTGATGCGTTGATTGTGTGATTTATTACTAATGAACATTATATTTTCCATTCCCTGCGGATTCTCTCTAGATCAGGTTTCCATTGATCAGTTTCATGATAATCACTCTCGCCCAATTGGTCATCCCATTCCTCACCGAGAAGGGCCTTACTGATGGCTAGGCTGGCTGTTGAACAAACCTTTAAGTCGTAGCCGCCTTCAAGGAACAAGGCAAGTCTTCCACTGCAATTTTCATCTGCCCAATCTGAGATCAATTTGATCAATTTAGCATAATTATCAACTGAAGCCAATTGCTGGCTGAGCGGGTCCTGCCAATGAGCATCAAATCCAATACTTATCAGAATTATTTCCGGTTTGTATGCCGATAATTTGGGAAGAATGAGAGTTTCTAAAGCTTCGAGGCGGGCATTATTTCCTGAGAAAGGTGGCAGGGGAATGTTCATGGTATATCCATGCCCATCACCTCGACCTTTTTCATTGATGAAACCGCTCATTGGGTAGAGGGGGATTTGATGAATTGAGAAGAAAAAAATATCAGAGCGATCATAAAAAATATCCTGGGTCCCATTGCCATGATGGACATCAAGGTCTATTATTGCTACTCCGCTAAGATCAAACTCCTGGACCAGATATTCTGCTGCAACTGCAATATTGTTGATCATGCAAAAGCCCATCGATTGGTCAAAGGTGGCATGATGACCAGGTGGTCTGCAAAGGGCAAAACCTTTGGAACTATTCTCCCAGACATGTTTTGCTACTGCGGCGGCACCACCTGCAGAATTCAATGCCAATTGAAATGAGTGCTCAGTCAGGAAAGTCTCCACATCACCATCAACATGCCCTCGTCTGGAATTTCTCAGGTTTTCATAATGGGCAGGGTTATGGACAGAGTAATAAACCTTCTCCGGTATGCTTACGGGTTTTATCAACTCAGCTTCATTCCAGATGCCTGATTCGATCAGTTCATTTTTAATTGCTTCAACACGATCCGGCCGTTCGGGATGCCCATGTTGAAAATGTTTTTCATGACCTTCGGGGTAAAAGAATACCAATTCATTCATATTTCAATTCTATCATTACTAAATACATTGCATCTAATAGTACAAATAGGGTAATATATGTGAGAATAAAATAAATTATTTGGTAATATTAAGTAGATCATTCAATTATCTGGAGGAGAACATATGGACACTTTAATCCTCGCGCGGTTGCAATTCGCGGCGACGACCATCTATCACTTTTTCTTTGTACCTCTTACTCTTGGATTGGGAATACTGGTTGCGATCATGCAAACCATGTATTACCGCAAGGGTGATGCAAAATACAAGAGAATGACAAAGTACTGGGGAAAACTCTTTGTGATCAATTTTGCAATGGGCGTTGTAACGGGAATTGTGCAGGAATTCCAATTTGGGATGAATTGGGCTGAGTATTCAAGATATGTTGGAGATATATTCGGCGCACCATTAGCAATTGAAGCCTTGATGGCATTCTTCCTGGAATCAACCTTTATTGGTATCTGGATATTTGGGTGGGATAGACTTCCAAAGAAGATCCATCTGGCATCGATCTGGTTGGTTGCGATCGGAGCTAACATATCAGCACTTTGGATCTTGATCGCAAATGCATTTATGCAGCACCCGGTTGGTTACATCATCAATGAAGCAAGTGGCAGGGCGGAAATGGTAGATTTTTTTGCACTGTTGAAAAATCCAACAGTGTGGACACATTTTCCACATACTATTGGTGCAGGATTAATGACTGGAGCATTTTTCATTATAGGCATCAGCGTTTATCATTTGATGAAAAAGAATGAAATTGAGCTTTTTACCACCTCATTCAGGATTGCCGCAATAGCCGGATTGATCGGAGTGATTGTTGTTGGGTTCTCTGGACATCAACAGGCACAGCATATGGTGGTAGATCAACCAATGAAGATGGCTGCCGCTGAAGCTCTATGGGAAGCTGAAGATCCTGCCTCATTCTCATTGATCACTTTGTTTGATTCTACTGGCAGGGCAGAAACATATTCGATAAGAATTCCATATGTGCTAAGTTTGCTTTCATATAACAGCCTGGAAGGTGAAGTTTTAGGGGTGAACGATATCCAGGAAATGTATGAAGAAGAATATGGCCCTGGAGATTACGTACCTGAAGTGCCTGTCATTTATTGGAGTTTCAGGATCATGGTATTTGCCGGAACAGCAATGGGACTTCTCGCTGCATATGGGCTATGGCTGACCCGCAAGAATGTATTCAAGATGAAGAAATTCATGGGAACGGTGTTTATCCTTTCGATCCTGCTCCCATATATTGGTAATTCATTTGGCTGGATCATGACCGAAATGGGTAGAATGCCGTGGGTGGTATTTGGATTATTAAAGGTCGAAGATGCAATATCACCAAATGTAGACTCAACGACACTCCTGATCTCATTGATCGGATTTGTGCTGGTTTATGGGATCTTGATGATAGTTGACATTTCATTACTTAAAAAATACGCCAATGTTCTACCAGAAGTAGAAGAGTAGTCGGAGGATATGATGGATCTAAACATATTATGGTTCATATTAATTGCAGTTTTGTATACTGGTTTCTTTGTGCTTGAAGGGTTTGATTTTGGAGTTGGGATGCTGCTGCCTTTCCTTGGAAAGACGGATAATGAGAGAAGAACGATCATCAACACGATCGGACCACATTGGGATGCAAATGAAGTGTGGCTTATAACAGCAGGTGGGGCAACATTTGCAGCATTTCCACATTGGTATGCATCCTTATTCAGCGGTTTTTATCTGGCACTCTTCCTGTTATTGATCGCCCTGATCGTGAGAGGTGTTGGATTTGAATTCAGGAGCAAGCGTGAAGACCCAAAGTGGCGAAAAATTTGGGACATAGCAATTTTTGTTGGGAGCGTTTTGCCAGCATTATTATTTGGGGTTGCTTTATCAAATCTGACCAGGGGATTGCCAATTGATGGGAATATGAATTATTTTGGCGGTCTATTCCCACTGCTGAATTTATACAGCATTCTGGGTGGGCTGGCATTTATCGCGGTATTCCTTGTGCATGGAGCATCATTCCTGGTACTGAAAACTGAAGGCGAATTGAAAGAAAAAGCACAGAATGCAGCTCAAAAATTATGGATATATGGAGTTGTTTTTGCAGTTTTATACCTGGGATATACATTCATTGAGACTGATCTGATCTCGCACAAAGGATGGGTTGGAATCATCCCACCGGTATTGGCTGCCGTATCATTACTGTTTGCGGGGATGTCAATATTCAAGAAGAAAGACAAGCAAGCATTTATTCTTACTGCATTGACGATCGTATTTGTTGTAATCACGATCTTTACGATCCTTTTCCCAAGAGTAATGATCTCTTCGACCGATCCGGAATTCAGTTTGACGATCTATAATGCATCCTCCACTCCATATACATTGAAAGTGATGTCCATCATCAGCTTGATATTCCTGCCAATAGTACTTGGTTACCAAGTATGGACATATTATGTGTTCAGGAAGAGATTGACAGGTGATGTAGAAGAACTTGAATATTAAGTAGGATATGATAACCTGAAGGGCAAGTTCTGCTTGCCCTTTTTATTTGGAAAAATATGTTTAATAAAGACTTGATCGGAAATGCTAGGGAAGAGATCAAATGGCTAGTTTCAACCGTGCTGTTTGGTTCTCTGAATGGTGTCCTAGTTATCTGGCAGGCATGGCTGATAAGCTCTGTGATCAATGATGTTTTCTTGGCTGGAAAAGGGATTATCGATGTCAGAGAGAGTCTTATTGAATTACTATTTCTGATCATTGCTAGATTCTTTTTTATGTGGGCGGGAGAATATTCAGGAGCAGTCACAGCAATTAAGATAAAGTCAAACCTGCGAAAGAAGATGGCAGCAAGCACGGTAAAAAGAGGAGAGTTATCCGACCCAAAACAAGCATCAGGCGCGATAATCGCGGTAATGGTCGAAGGAATAGAAAAACTTGACGGTTACTTCAAAAAATATTTACCTCAGGTGGCATTTTCAGCAATAATCCCCATCGCAATATTATTTGTTGTTTTTCCTATGGACCTGATCTCAGGGATAGTATTGATCTTAACCGCCCCATTAATACCGATTTTTATGATCCTGATTGGAAAGCAAGCAGATAAGGTGACACATGAGCAGTGGGGACTATTGAGTAAATTAAGCTCACATTTTCTGGATGTGATCCAGGGGTTGAAGACGATCAAGGTATTTGGAAAAACAAAGGATGCTGAAGCTAAGCTCAGGGATTCGAGCCTTCAATACGCGGAAGCTACATTGAATGTTTTGAAAGTCGCATTTCTTTCTGCATTAGTGCTGGAGTTATTGGCATCCTTAAGCACTGCAGTAGTTGCTGTTGAGGTTGGGCTGAGATTGTTGTATGCGAAGATGGCATTCAGAGAAGCCTTGTTCATTCTTGTTCTTGCTCCTGAAATCTATTTGCCTCTGCGGAAACTGGGACTTGTGTTCCATTCTGGTGTCGAGGGTATTTCAGCTGCTGAATCTATATTTGAATACTTGAAAAAGAAAATGTATAAGTCTGAGATTGCATGTAAAGGCATAAATTTCTCAGACAAGATCGAATTCAAGAATGTTTCATATAAATATCAGGATCGTGAATCTCCATCTGTTGATTCAATTTCGTTTGAGATCAATAAAGGGGAGATGGTCGCGATCGTTGGGGAGAGTGGAGCAGGGAAGAGCACGGTTGCGAATTTAATGATGGGATTATTGACTACTCAGGATGGGCAAATAAAGGTGGATGGGAACGAACTGGGATATGGAAATTTTGATAGTTGGGCTGATAAGATCACCTGGGTATCGCAGTACCCATTCCTTATGTCAGGCACAATTGCAGAAAACATCAAAATAGCAAAATATGATGCAGATAAGGGCGATGTTGCAGTCGCGCTTGATAAGGCCATGATCCTGAGCGAGATAAACGATCTTCCTGATGGGGTTGAAACCAGGATCGGGGAACAGGGTGTTAGGTTGAGCGCGGGTCAAAGGCAAAGGATCGCGCTTGCTAGAGCATTTTTGCGCGATACTGAGATAATGATATTCGATGAACCTACAGCAAATCTTGACCTGAAGACAGAAGCTGCACTTCAGAGAACCTTTGAGGAATTTAAGGGGAATAATGATGGAATTCTGTATCAAGGCCACCATTATCTTATTCCAGAAGATGATTTTGATGATATGAAATGTCTCGCAAACTTGATTATTTCTCATAACAAAGTTAAGAAATTTTATTTATTATACCTAGATAGTTTCAGAGAGATTAAGAGAACGGTTCTAGATAAAATGAATTTGGACGAATTTAAAGAAAAATT